>DASQYE010000430.1:0-5528 GCA_035639355.1 Pyrinomonadaceae bacterium | reverse complement strand
AGGTAGATGCGGCTGCGGCCTCCGACATCGAAGCGGCGCTCGCCGACGCCAAGAAGGCGACCGAGGAGGGCGGGGTCGAGCGTATGAACGACGCTTTCAACCGTCTGCAAACCTCTTCGCACAAGCTGGCCGAGGCGCTCTATTCGCAAACGAGCGCGTCGGGCGGCGCTGCCGGTGGTGACAACGCGGGCGGTCAGGCTTCTGCGGCGGGCGCTTCCGGCTCTGCTTCGCAGGGCACCAGCGGCGGCGGCGCTGACGACAACGTTATCGATGCCGAATACGTCGATGTAGACGAGAACAAGTAAGAGCAGGGGCCAGGGGACGGGGTTCGGGGGCCGGTAAAGACACGTCTACCGGCCCCCGACCCCTGAACCCCCGTCCCCTTTTTCCAATGGCTAAAGAAGATTACTATCAAGTGCTGGGCGTCAAACGCGACGCGAAGCCGGAAGAGATCAAGAAGGCTTATCGCAGGTTGGCCCGAAAGTATCACCCGGACGTTAATCCGGGCGATAAGAGCGCGGAGGAGCGTTTTAAGCTGATCACGGAGGCGCACGATGTGCTCTCCGACGCGAAGAAGCGCGGCGTCTACGACCGTTTCGGGCAATATTCGGATAACCTTGCGGATGCGGCTGCGCGCGGCGCGGCCGGTGGCGGCGGAGCAAGTGGAGGTCGCGGCTCCGCCGGCTTCGATTTCGAGGGCTTCGACTGGGGCACTGCTTCGGGCACGAGCACGGGCGGAGGCTCAAGCTTTAGAGACATCTTCGCAGACCTTTTTGGCGGCGCGAAGCAGGAACGCGAGCCGCCCCGTCCACAGCCCGTGCGCGGCGCGGACATAGAGATGCCGCTCGCGCTCTCTTTTGAAGAGGCGATTACGGGCATGACCACCAACATCACCGTCAACCGCTCCGAGCAGTGCTCTCGCTGCAACGGCGCGGGCGATACGGGCGGGCCCGTGGTCGTCTGTCCGACCTGCAAGGGCTCGGGCCAGGTGCAGCGTGCGGGCGGGCGCTTGCGCTTCGCGCAGGAATGCCCCGACTGTGGTGGTACGGGCAAGCGTCGTCAGCCCTGCTCGCTATGTAAGGGCGCTGGCGTCACGCCGAAAATTGAGACAGTCAAGGTGCGAATCCCCGCCGGGGTCGATACGGGCTCGCGCGTGCGTATCCCCGGCAAAGGCGAGGGCGGAAGGATGGGCGCGCCCGCAGGCGATCTGTACATCATCACGAACGTCGGGCGTCACAAGTATTTCACGCGCAAGGGCGATAATATCTACGTCACAGTCCCTTTGACGGTGCCGGAGGCGGCGCTCGGCGCGAAGATAGAGGTGCCGACCGTGGAAGGCAAAGCTCAGCTGCGTATTCCTCCCGGCACACAATCGGGACAGAAATTCCGCCTGCGCGAGCGCGGCGCGCCCTCGCTCAGAAACGCGCAGGCGCGCGGCGATCAGTTCGTCGAAGTGCAGGTCACGCTGCCGAGAGTTATCTCCGAAGAGACCAAAGAGCTGCTGCGCCGCTTCGCGCAGCTCAACGCGGAGAACCCGCGCGTGACGATGGGCTTAGAATAGGGGCCGGGAGCCAGGGGTCAGGGCCGGTGAAGAACTTGCCTTCCTGACCCCCGGCCCCTGACCCCAGACACCTGCTTTATGAAACGTAAAGGACACACATACACGATCAGCGCGGTGGCGGACGAGTACGACATACACCCGCAGACTTTGCGTCTCTACGAGCGCGAGGGGCTATTGAAGCCTTCGCGCTCCGAAGGCAATACGCGGCTTTACACCGACACGGACCTGGAACGTCTGGAAGTGATCCTCTCGCTGACGCGCGACCTGGGCGTAAATCTGGCCGGCGTCGAGATCATCCTCAACATGCGCGAGAAGATGGACGCCATGCAGCGCGAGTTCGAGCGCTTCTTCCAATACCTGCAAACGCACGTCGAAGAGTTCTCACAGTTCACGGAGGCTCCGCCGCCGGAAGCGGGCGCGCTCGTGCCCGTCGCTCGCAGCATAACTCTTCGCCGCCGCTCCGTTTCACGCGGATAATTCAGCCCGTACAGGGCAACATGCTTGTGCTCTTTCGGCGCGCGATGTTAAAGTGCGCTCTTCGAGAGAGTACGGCTCAGTACGCTTCGTTTCAACACGCTTTGATTCTTTAACCAACTCGTTCAGGCTTTGGCGGTTCGCTTCCCCTTGACCGCTAATGCCTAAAATAGAGTCCTAAGGGCTCGCTCGCCTCTACTGGCCTCGGGCCGCGCTTTCAGAAGAGCGCGTGAGGGGGCTCTCTGTGGCCTCAAACACACACACATCAATGACCGAGGAGAGCGACACAAAGTATATGAAAAGCCGCTCATTACGCCTTATCGTCGCCGCCCTGGCGGTCTGCATCTCTTGTTCGCTCGCGCCCCAGTTCAAGGCGCGGGCGCAGGACCTGGATAACGTAACGATCAGAGGCCGCGTCACGGACCCGAACGGAGCGATAATACCGGGCGCGACCGTGACAGCCGTGCTGGTCGAGACGGGCGTCGAGCGGACGGTGACTGCGGACGCCGATGGGCGCTACCGCATTATAGAGCTTGAGCCGGGCGTTTACTCAGTGCGCGCCTCTTTCACCAACTTTGCCACGGAAGAGAAAACAGACCTCGCGGCGGTTGCAGGGCAGAACGTCGAGCTGAACTTTACTTTGAACCCTGCCGAAGTCGTCGCCGAACAGACCGTTGTGAGCGAGGCGGACGCGCCCGCCGTCGATACTACGCGCACGATCGTCGGCGGGACGATAACGACCGAAGAGCTGGAAGCGCTGCCCGTCGAATCGCGCTCGCCGCTCGATCTGATCTTTACGCTCGGCGGAGTGACGGAAGAACCTCTTTCGACGCGCGACTTGGCCGAAGACAGCCCCCAGGCGGGCGCTGCGGCCAACACGCCCGAGGAGGCCGGATCGTTTGCGCTCGCGGGCGGGCCCGCTTACTCGAACAACATCACGATTGACGGGCTCGATAACAACGACGACCGCGCGGCGCGCGAGCGTTTTCAGCCCTCGATCGAGGCTGTGCAGGAGGTACAGGTCATCACCAACCAGTTCTCGGCCGAGTACGGGCGGGCTTCTGGCGGGCGCATCAACATACGCACTCGCGGCGGCTCGAACAAGTATCGCGGGCGTGCCTTCTACTTCTTCCGCAACGATATTTTCAACGCCAATACTTTCAGGAATAACGCGCTCGGTTTCTCGCGCCTGCCCTTTGAAGAGCACAATCCGGGCTTCACTCTGAGCGGCCCCGTCAACCTCCCTTCAGAGATATTCGGCCCGCTCGCTTACAAAGGGCGCGGGCGCACCTTCTTCTTCGCGGCCTACGAATACGACACGCTGCTCGATTCGGCCCTCATCAATACTTTCGTGCCCGTGGAGCAAAACCCCAGATTCCCGCTGCCCGCGCCGACCATCCCGGACGCGCACCAGACGGAGGTGGCTTCAGCGCCCGCCGAGAGCAAAGAGGTCGCGCCGTTTATTTCCGGCTTGAGCACGCCATCGAGGAACAATATTTTCACCCTGCGTATAGATCACAGGTTCAATGATCTGCACAACGGCTCGGTGCTCTACCAGATGGGCCGCCTCTCGAACCTGCGCTCGTTCGGCGGCGGCGACCGCCTGGCGGAATCCTTACAGGCCAGAACGCGCAACACGGACGCCATCTCTTATACGGACAACTACGTTTTCTCGCCGCGACTGGTCAATCAGGCCCGTTTCCAGTACTCGCGCCTGACGCCTGCGGTCGAAGCGCGCGGCGACCCGTCAAAGCCGGTCGTGATTATTGACATAGACGTGCCCGTGCCGACAGGAACGGATTCGGATGGCAGCCACACGCTGGTCGCCGGCTCATCGACGACGGGCGCGACCGACCGCCGCGAAACTCGCTTCCAGTTTCAGGACGCGCTCTCTTTCGTCGCCGGCGCGCACTCTCTGAAATTCGGCGGCGACTTCCAGCGCATCAACTCCACCTTCATAGACCTCTCGGACGTTTCCGGGACTTTCAACTTCGAGAGCGCTGGCGATTTCCTGGCGAACAAACCGAACCGCTTCCGCCAGAACTTTCAGACCGAATCCGCACAGCGCAACACCTACTTCAGCCTTTTCGTGCAGGACGAATGGCGGTTGATGCCGAACCTGACCGTGAGCTACGGGCTGCGTTACGAGCGAGAGACGATTATCCGTGATACCAACAATTTCGGCCCGCGCTTAGCGCTCGCCTACGATCCCTTCCGCTCCGGCAAGACCGTCCTACGCCTCGGTGCAGGCATCTTCTACAACCGCGCGCTGCTGCGAACGATAGACGATTTCACGCTCGGCCAACAGCAGCGCTTTTTCGATACGAACGAGCTGCGCAACCCCTCGACCGGAAGGGTCATGACCAACGCGGAGCGGCGCGCTTTCATCGCCGAACGCCTGAGCTTCCCCGTCGTCCTTGATGCCGATTCGCCGCTGGTCGCAGAGTTCGGCGTGCTAAACACGCAGTTCTCGCGCCGCCTTGACCCTTCCATACGCATCCCCGAAAGCTACCAGGCCAACGTCGGTTTCGAGCGCGAGCTTGGCGCAAGTATGGTCTTCGAGGCCAACTACACCTTCAATCGCGGCATACACCTGTGGCGTGAATTCAACGCCAATGCTCCGGTGCTGCCACGAGGCTTCCGCGACCTGACGCAGTATCTTCTCTCGCGCGACTTCGCCAATTTTCGCAGCGGCCCCGGAGGCGCGCGACCCATCTATGACGTTTCGACCGCGGGCGATCTGGTGCGCTTTACGCTCGCGCCGCCAGACCCGGATACGAACATCGAGCGCATCATAGAGTTCGGCGTTCCCGTCTCGGTCATGAATCTCAACAGCGTTAACTCGACGACGGTGCTCAATGCTTCGCTCGACGCGCTGCGTGGACTGAGGCCGGACCCGACGCGCGAGCAGGTCGAACAGCTGGCCTCCATCGGCAACAGCTTTTATCACGGCCTGACGCTGGAGCTGCGGCGGCGCTTTCACCGCAGCAAGAGCGGTTTCGGCTTTTCGCTGCGCGCGGCCTACACGCTCTCGCGCCTGGTAGACGACGGCATCGTCAATACTTCGAGCGCGCTTCGCGTCGCAGACTTTCGCGCCGAGCGTTCGCTCAGTCTACTCGACCGGCGTCATCGCTTCGTATTTTCCGGGACGTTCGATATGCCCTGGTGGCTCGGGCGCTTGCGTCTGTCGCCGATAGTTCGTCTCGCCTCTGGCTCGCCCTTCAACATCTCGCTCGGCGGAGATGACCGCAACCTCGACGATGTCGGCAACGATCGGCCCATCTTCAATGGCGATCTGGGGCTGCTTCGGTTCAGGCGTCCGGGCGAGCCTTTGAATCCGGCGATCTTGAGCGCCTTCTCGATCACGACCATCGGGCGCACGGGCGATCTGCCGCGCAACGCCGGGCGGGGGCCCGGTCAATTCCTGTTCGACCTCAACATCACGCGCGAGTTTCGCATCGGTAAGAGTATGCGCCTGCGTCCCGTCGTCGAG
>DASQYE010000429.1:0-2789 GCA_035639355.1 Pyrinomonadaceae bacterium | reverse complement strand
TATTTCTCCTCGCTAAGGTTTGGGCTTCGATTCTCCCTCGTCATGCGGCCCACAGGCCGGGCCCTGCTCAAGAGAACTCGCCGCGCGTAAGAATAATGTAGAAGTGAAATGCCGTCGATTCGCATCAGGATGCGAAACGGTCGCGCTTCGATAACTAACAAAGCGACGGAAGGTTGTCAATATTATTCTGCTGTCGCCCAGGGCGGCGGCATGGCGCGCGCCTTCCGCGTGTTGACGGAAAAGAGGAGTCTCAGAGTGCGCGCCGTGCGTGTCGAGTCGGCCTTCGATTGACGGAAGTCTCGGATAAAAGATAGTCTCTCACCTTTGATCGACGCGTCATCTAAGGGGATGCTGTCGTCCTTCTTCTGTATGAAACAGATTCTACAGGATTCCAAGACAGGGGAGGTCAAGGTGGCGGACGTGCCCGTTCCCGCCGCGCAAAGAGGGCGCGTGCTGGTGCGTGCCGCCGCCTCTATAATCAGCGCGGGCACGGAGCGGATGACGGTCGATGCGGGGCGGAAGAGCCTTCTGGGCAGGGCCAGGGAGAATCCCGAAAAGGTCAAACAGGTGCTCCAAAGGGCCAGAAGCGAAGGCGTCCTTCAAACCTTTAACGCTGTGCTTACTAAGCTCGGCTCCTCGACCGCGCTCGGCTACAGCGCCTCCGGCATAGTCGTCGATGTGGGCCAGGACGTGAAGGAGTTTCGCGTGGGCGACCGCGTGGCGTGCGCGGGCGTCGGCTTCGCTTCCCACGCCGAAGTGCTCTCCGTCCCGAAGAACCTATGCGTGCAGCTCCCCGACGGCGCAAGCTTCGAGGCGGGCGCATTCGGCACACTCGGCGCAATCGCGTTGCAGGGCGTGCGACTCGGTGAGCCGACGCTTGGCGAAGCGGTCGTCGTCATCGGTCTGGGGCTGCTGGGCCAACTCGCTGTGCAGCTTTTGAAGGCCAACGGCTGCCGCGTCTTCGGCCTCGACCTGGACCCGTGGAAGGTCGAGCTGGCGCGCGAGCTTGGAGCCGACCGCGCCGTGTTGAATACGGAGGATGCTAAAAGGGCCGTGATGGAATGGTCTCGCGGGCGCGGGGCGGATGCGGTCATTATCACGGCGGCCACGCCGTCGAACGAGCCGGTCGTGCTCGCGGGCGAGATTTCGCGCCTCAAGGGTCGCGTCGTCGCCGTCGGTCTGGTCGGTCTGGACGTGCCGCGCGACCTGTACTTCAAGCGCGAGCTGACGCTCAAGATTTCAATGTCATATGGGCCGGGCCGCTACGACCCCGAGTATGAAGAGCGCGGCCACGATTACCCTTTCGCTTACGTGCGTTGGACAGAAGGGCGCAACATAGAGGCCTTCCTGGACCTGGTTGCAGAGGGTCGCGTCAACGTCGAGCGATTGATTACGCATCGCTTCTCCATAGAAGAGGGCGAGCGCGCCTACCGGCTGCTCGCGGGCGTTGCGAAGGAGCCGTACCTGGGCGTCGTGCTTCGCTACGATACGGAGCGCGAGCTTGAACGCCGGGTTGAGATGCCCGCCGTCGGGGCCGCTTCGCGGGCTGCTGCTGCGCAAAGGAGCGTGCGAGTCGGATTGATCGGCGCGGGAGCTTACGCCAGGGCCATGCTCCTGCCGCATCTGAAAGCCTCGGGAGTAGAGTTTCAAGCGATCAGTACCGCCTCGGGCGTGACGGCGCGCGACGTTGGCGCGAAGTACGGTTTTCGCCGCTGCGTCTCAAGCGCGGACGACGTGATCGGCGATCCCGACGTGAACCTGGTCGTCATCGCTACGCGCCATGACCTGCACGCGGAGCTGGCACGACGAGCGCTTGAGAGTGGTCGGCACGTCTTCGTCGAAAAGCCGCCCGCGCTCGACGAGGCGGAGTTGGAGAGCTTGACGGGAGCGGCGGCGCGCTCGGGCGCACAATTGATGGTCGGTTATAACCGTCGCTTTTCGCCCCTGGCGCGCGCCGCTTACGAGTTCTTCAAGGATCGCGGCTCGCCGCTCTCCATCGCCTACCGCGTCAACGCCGGGCGCATCCCGCGCGGGCACTGGACGCAAGACGCGCGCGAGGGCGGCGGGCGCATCATCGGCGAGGTCTGCCACTTCATAGACTTTATGCACTTCCTGACGGGAGCGCCCGCGACGCGCGTCTACGCCGAGGCGATAGCGAGCCGCAATCAGGAGATCGTGGACGAAGACTCCGTCTTCATCACGCTCGGCTTCGCGGACGGCTCGAACGGCTCCATCGCTTACCTGGCCGAAGGCGATAAGGTGATGCCCAAAGAGCGCGTAGAGATTTTCGGCGCGGGACGCGTCTTCGTGCTTGACGATTTTCGCAGCGCGACCACCTATCGCAACGGGCGCGAAGAGACTACGAAGCTGCGGAGCCAGGACAAGGGCCAACACGACGAGGTGCGGGCGCTTTGCGACGTGGTGCTCGAAGGCAAGCAAGCGCCCATCGCCCTGGACGATCTGGCGGCCACCTCGCGCGCCACCTTTCGCATCATGGAATCACTGCGCACGGGCCAGACCGTCGAACTATAAAAGCGCTACGGCGCTACTCCTGTCCTCAGACAAACACACAGAAAGGAGATCAAGCGATGCCCAGCGACCCGAATCTCATCGCCGATAACTGTTTCTACATGGAGGCCGTCACGGGTGACGGAGGTGTGCACAACAGCAGCGGTGTCTGGTGGCTCAGTCCCGACATACAACTCGTCGGGCCCACTTCCGGCCCGGACAAGGCCGACCCCGGCGTCGTTAATACCATTGGGGTGAGGTGGCATCAGAAAGAGAATTGT
>DASQYE010000428.1:0-6743 GCA_035639355.1 Pyrinomonadaceae bacterium | reverse complement strand
GGAGGGGACGCCACGGCAGGCCCGCGCCGCTCGGCCAACTCGTTGAGCAATCGCGGCAGGCTCTCGAAATCCGGGAAAGACAAGGGCTGTATCATCGGCAGGTCACGTTCCCGCAGACTGTGCTGGCAGGGCTTGAACTCGTCCTGGTGAACCAGCCAGTAGTGCCTCCTGCCGCCGGCCTGCCTGAAGAGTTGGGTCGAGAAGAAGTAAGGGGCGCTGGTGGCGACGAACAGAATTGGGTAGGGGCTGCCGAAGAGTTCTTGCAGGCTATCTGCCGTAGCCGAGAGCCTGGCGTCGGCTGTCGGGTCCGGCACAAGACTGCGTTGGGCGTCAAACGTAATAATTGGGTCGCCGCCTTCCAGCGTGCCGAACGCGTGCCAGAGCGCCGGGCCCGGCAACCCTTCACTCAGTCGCCGCAAGGTGTGCGGCACTTGGGTGGCGTCGATCAGTTCAAGGGCCGACGGGTTGGGGCAGGCCCACTTGAGCGCCTGGTCGTGGCCGATGGTCACGACGAAGTTGCTGCTCAGCCTCCACAACACGCGCGCCAGCCCGAGGCTCGCGTCGTCCACGGCTTCGCGAGGGGGGTCGAGTTTATCCTGCAAGAAGCTTAGGAACTCTGTCCCGAGTTCCCTGTAGACTGTGCGGAAGGCTTCGGCGAAAGTCGGGTCGGCTTTGAGCCGTTGGCGCAATAGATCGGCTTCTTCCCGGCGCTGCTCTTCGTCCAGCCAGTCAGCCGCCGCGTCAAGCAGCCCGCGCCAGTTGTGGACGACCGGGCCGCCATCCGGCCCCCTCAGCGCCATCGCAACCCCCGACCCGGCGAAGGGAATCACCACCCCCTTCTCCACGGCCCTGACAAGACTTTTCGGCCATCCATTCATAGCGGTTCGATAGCTTATCTCAGCGGCCCCTTCACTCGCCATAAGATTTCAACCGGGCGATGCCCCTTACAGAGCCTGTAAGGACGGCAAAAACTATAGATTTATGCAAGAGCCCCTGAGAATGTATACAAAAGCCAGTGCGGAAGGTTTAGAAAATTACAAAGTGCCTGCGACAAGTTTGAATCAGGGCAGGCGAGACCGGAAGCCTACAGGGGAGCGGAATTCAGGCATGGCGCGGGCAAGACGCTTGTGCGCGCGCGCGGCGCGTTTCGGCAAGGCTCTTCAGATAGGGATTTTCATCTCCACAAACAGGTCTGCTTTCCTCTTACAGTTGGTTTTTGGGTCGGGTACGTCCTGCACGTCGCTGCGGACGACTTTTTTCGATTTCTTTCTCAACTGGGTGAGCAGTTCGGGCAGTGGGATGTCCCCGAAGTGCTTATTGCTGCTGCTGCCTGTGCAAACCATCGCAGCGAAGTTTTTCCCGAGGATGTCTCTAACGAACGTCTCGGGGGTGGCGTTATGACTGCCATGGTGCCCGACCTTGTAGAAGGTGGTCTTCTCCATCAAGGCGCGCGACTCCTCGTCATCCATCGCTGCATTCCAGGTTCCCCACTGCGCGTCGCCGGGGAAGAGCAGGTAAGCATCACCGATGTGCAGCATTAGCATGAGGCTCGTGCCGTTGACGGCCTTCTCCAGGGCCACCGCGATTGAGAAGGCGTCGCTCTCGGTCATGCCCTTGAGTTTCTTCATCTCCGACTGTGTGATTGACAAGTGTTTGGCCTCGGAGGCGAATTGTTTCGGCGTTAGTGACCAGTCGCGGTGGAACGGGAGGTCGCGCCCGCCGCCACTGTCGGGCGAAGATTCGAGCAGTCGTCTGAAAGTCTCGTCATCCTCCGGCTCCATGTCGCGTATGACCTCCGGGTCGCGCGACGGCCCGAGCACGTGAACGGTAACACCGGGCAGGAATTTTCGCTTGAAGGTATTCCTGGCGCGCTCCTTGTATGGGAAGTAGAAACGTTCCGGGTCTTTCGCGAACCCCTCATGGAGAGTGCGCATCGCCTTCTCGTTCGTGTAAGAGTTTACTGCCATGGCCTCGACGGCTGCGCCCAGCCCGAACTTCTCGACGGCCATCGCCAGTTGCAGCGCCTTCCTGCTCTGCTTATCCAATATCCTGCGCCCGTCCGGGTCTTCCTCGTCTTCCGTCCAGGGCATCCAGACCTCACGGACTTCGACCTCCTCCCAGGCATCGTTCTCGAAGCCGCTGACGTGATCTTGGTGCCGATGCGTCGCGACGACTACGTCTATGCGCGACACGCCGTCGTCGTCCCTGGCGTCCTCTATGACCCTCTCGGCCACCTCGCCGGCGCGGTGCGGGCCCGTCGATTGGAAGTGCGTCCCGCAGTCGAAAAGGATTTTGCGCTCTCCGCTCTTGGTAGGGATGAAGAGCAAGAAACAGTCGCCGAAACCCACGTTATACATTCGTATGCGAACGTGTTTTTTTGTCTGTGGACTCATCTCCTGATTCCTCTGTGAATGGCCGCGAAGTTCATCGTCAGGGCGATGCGCTTGGGGTAGTACTCGTTCGAGTGATCCCAGGGGAGGCGCGGGTCAGAGCTGTCGCACTGGCTGACGAATTCGAGTTGCCGCTCAATGCGCTCGCGGGCGTGCTCGCGCTGGTCGGCGCGCAGCTTCGGGGAGCTAAGCGGCTTTGAGATGACGTAACGGATTTTACCCTCGGCGGAGGCAATGACAGTCGTGCCGCCGCGCAGGGGTACGCCGCCGAGCTTACCCCTACCGAGCTTCTCCTCCACATCGCCCTTGCTGGCCCGCTGCGCGAACTGCGCGATGATTTCGATGAGCAGTTGGCCGTCCGAGCCGACCCGAAACGCAGGGTGGAAGCCGCGCACGCTGATCTTGTGGCCGGGGCGGAGGCCAAGCTTGACGGCGTTGCGCTCCGCGTAGGCGTGCAGTTCCTTCTTCACGTCCGGCACCAGGTCGATCCCGTATTCGTCGTGGCTGGGATTGGCGGGGTCGTAGGGGATGTTGCGGAAACTCGCCGCCAGGCTCTGAGATGGCGGGGCCATGAACGGCGCACGGTTGACAGGGCTCCCCAGCAGCTTGGCACCGACGGCGAGCTGACTGACGAGCGCGGGGTTGAGCGCCTCGTACTCTTTCTCGCCGGCGCTCTCCCAGATGAGCGACTCCTCGGCCAGCGAAGCAACGTTGTCCGGGTAAATGCCGCGCACTCGGAAGGCTTCGATCATCGCCGCGCGCTCGCCGTTCTCGTCCGTCGGCGAAAGCTCGAAATCAGCTGTCACGAGCGCGCGCAGATAATCGCCGAAAGTGATGTCCACCGGCGGGAGATACTCGAAGGCGCGGATGCACATTGTCAGGATGGACTGAGCGGTGGCGGATGCTTCAGCCGCTATCCGGTTGATGAGGTCGGGGTGGAGGTCCCCGGCCGGGAGTTGGCCTGTGCCGCCGGTCGCGATGCGCACCAAGTCCTTGATGCGCCTCTGGTAGGTGACAAAGAACGCTTCGAAGACGGCGGCGACGAGGATGGAGCCCCTCTCGTGTGCCTCGAAGACCGTCCGGTAGAGGGTCGGGTCAGGCTTGTCTACAGCCGAACGCAGCGCCTTGCCCGTGCCGGTGGCGTACCCGAACTCGCGCGCCAGTTCGACCAGCTCGGTCGGCGAGCGTAGATCGCTGCGCGTGCCCTGGATGTGTTCCTTCAGGATGTCCTTGAAGGAGAAGTGCTGGAAAATGGCGATGATGTCGGAGAAGCCTTCGTGGAAGGCTAAGACATCGCGGTTACTGGGCTCGATGAAATACTTGCGCAGCCGGTCTACGAGCGCATGCGTCATCTCGTGGGCGATGATGTCGTGCGAAAGGCAAGTGAATACGTTTTGACCCGGCAGGTTAGGCCCCGGATTCTTCTCGTCCGCGCGGAAGTAGCCGAAGAGCAGGGCCGGGGGCCCCATTTTATCAGGTTCGTAGAAGGCGTTAGCGCCGTGGAAGGCATGCGGGAAGATGCGCAGCCGCTGGTTGTAGCGGAAGAAGATGCGCCGACCTAGAGCCTGTTCGAAATTCTCGATCACCTTCATCGCCACAGCGTAGACCATCTGTTGGTGAAAGCGCGGGTCTGACTCGTTGGGGTCGAGCCCGCCTTGCATCAAGATGGACGGGTCGTTCAGATCCACGGGCGCGTAGTAGCAGTCGTTCGTGCCGTCATAATCGACGACCTCGACGCGCGACCCACACGGGCCAACCTTCAAGTCCCGCTCGTTGGCGATGTCGATGCTGATGCGTTTGTTGGCCGATCGACCCAGCATCGGATCGAAGGCGAAGATTTTGAGGGGGCGTCTAGGGGGGGGCGCGTCCACATAGAATGATTTCTTCATGGCGACTCCGGAGCCTCGGTTGATGTGATTACCTATAGCAGGTGCAGGCGAAACCGATCAACTGTTAGCAGCAAGGACAACTGACCGTTTCGGGGCAGATGAAAGCGGCTGCAACATAACGCAGGTACATTCGCGTGTCAACGCTAAGGACGGAATAGCTTTCCGTGTAGTGTCCAAGATAATGCAAGCCTTATCTTTTATGAGTTGCATCGTCTTTTGTTATTTATCAGAAAATTCCAGGGAGGCGACAGTTTCCACATGATGGGTCTGCGGGAACATATCGAATGCGGCTATGGAGTCCAAGCGGTATCCGCCCTCGATTAAGCGCTTGAGATCGCGCGCAAGCGTCGCCGGATCGCAGGAGACGTAAGAGATTCGGCGGGGCGAGAGGGCGAGGATGCCGCCGATAGCCTCCGCTTCTAGGCCCGCGCGCGGCGGGTCGAGCAGAATAAGATCGACGGGCGCGCTCCGCTGGCCGTCTGCTTTTAACCAGTCCGAGACCTTTGCGCAGTGGAAGGTGGCGTTGGCGAGCTGCGCGTCTTGCAGGTTGCTTCGCGCATAGTTGATTGCCGACTCGTCCGACTCGACGCCGGTGACGTGCGCAAACCGCCGCGCCAGAGGAAGGGTGAAGAGCCCGACGCCGCAGTAGAGGTCTATGGCGCTCTCTCCATGCGCGTCGCCGACGGCCGCTTCGATTAATGACGGGAGCAGCTCATGATTGATTTGAAAAAAGCCGTCGGCCCCGAAGCGATAGCGATGGCCTCCGATAGCACGGGTCACTTCGCGCGTGGTGATGGGGCCGACGGGCGGAATGAGCGACGCGCCTTCGTCTCCTGCGACCGATTGGAACTCCTGCGCTTCGGGCAGCGAGCCGTCCTGTGCGCGCGCGCGCAAATGGGTTAGCGTCTCCTGCAACTGCGGGACGATGACGGGGCATTCCACGACATCGCAGACGCGATGCGATCCGCGCTCAAAATAGCCCAGGTGTCTACGCACAGGATCGTGCTGCCACTGCGCGCGCGAGCGATACTGCCAGCGCAGCGGCGAGGGTGTGATGGGAATGTTCTCGGGTGGCTCTATGTGCGCGATGCGGCGCAGGCAGTCGCGTATGATCGCAACCTTGGCGTCAAGTTGCGATTGGTAATTCAACTGCTGAAAGTCGCAGCCGCCACAGCGTCCGAAGTAGGGGCAGGGCGGAGAGATGCGAAGTGGCGAGGGCTCTATGACCTCCATGATCGAAGCGAAGGAGGCCCTGCCTCGACGTTGATAGACGTGTACGCGGAGGCGGTCGCCGGGCACGGCCAGCCCGACAAAGATTGTCTGTCCGTTGGAATGGGCCAGGCCAGCGCCTCCGGGCACGATGCGTTCTATTAAGACTTCTTCTGTCGCGCCCTCGGCCGGCTGCAACGACCCCGTGCGCGAGCGCGCGCCGGCGGCGGCGGCATTAGTAGCGTTGGTGCGCCTTCGTCTTTTCATCTTGAGCCTCAGAGGTAAAACAGGCTGAGTCGCGGGACGCCGTGCTCGTCGCGCAGGCGTTTGCGCAGAAGATTATCGAAGGTCTGCTCGTAGGTCGCCGGTTCCATGCGATCGCGGTAGGGTTGCAATTGCGCCAGGGTTTCGGCGCGCGCCGCCTCGATCAACGTCGAAGGGATGCAGGCCGCGAGCGCCTCGTCCAACATCTTTTCCAGACTCGTCAGCGACTCCTCCAGCTTTTCCGCGCGGGGCCGCTTGGCCCTGGCGAAATCCTTCTCCATCTCGGAGAGGCGCGCGGCGACTCTTCGGAACGCATCGCACAGCGCATCATCGCGCAGGCTCTTTCGCTCTTCGCAGATTTTCTCAAGCGTCACGCGCGCTTGCGCCATGTGTTCAAGGATAGAGGCGCGCGGGAAGGGCAGATTTTCATCCTCAACCACGTCCGAGCCGCCGCTTTGGTCGCCGTTCAAAGGCTCGTCCTGAGCGCCAAGCTGCGATTCGAGCCATTCGCCGTACTGCGCCTCAACCTCTTCCTGGCAGTACATCAATGTCTTGACGCTGCGCTTTCGCGGCTTCGCGTCGAAGGAGTCGAACGCGCGCTCGATTCCGTTCAAGACTACGTGCAGCGGCACGCCCATCTCTTTCCAGCTTTCGATCAATGCCCAATCCATCGTGCCCAGCAGCAGATGCTTGCCCCTGCGACGCACGAACGTCTCTTCGATCTCCGTGAAGTAATTAAAATAGTTCATAAAAAGGCAGTGATGAGTGGCGAGTGACAAGTGACGAGCCTGGATTGAGTTTTTCGTCTTGTCACTCGTCACTCGCCGCTCGTCACTGCTTTCTCGTGTCGCTCGTAGATTAAGCGCAAGCCTTCGAGTGTGATGGTCTCGTCAATCACCTGTATCAATTCCGAGGCGGTCGCGATCAGCGGGGCGAGTCCTCCGGTGGCGATGACACGGGGCGCGCCGCCAAGCTCTTCGATCATTCTTCT
>DASQYE010000427.1:0-3607 GCA_035639355.1 Pyrinomonadaceae bacterium | reverse complement strand
GCCGCCCGGCCCGGCCCGTCGTGTCAACCGTGATCGAGTCTGTTCCCTGGCCATTGTTGATCGTGCCGCCCGAAAGCGTCCAGGTGTAAGACAACTCCGAATGGGGATCGCGCCCCGCCACCAGCGCCGAGAACCTGAGCTGTGTGTCCTGCTCTACGATATAGAGCGGGCAGGCGATGACCAGTTGGGGACACCTGGCGGTGGGCGATTGTGCCGCAGGTCTTCGCGCGCCGACCAACAGGTTGTCCTTGAGCATCGCCTCGGCTTGAAGGAGCGTGTCGTTAAAGGCGTCTACGTTAAGGGGGTCGAACCGAATGCCGTTTGAAGTTTTGTCTTTCAAGACCGCGCGGCACGGCCCGGCCGCCGCCGAGCGCTCCGTTCGCCCGTAGCCGGCAGGCATAATCATAGCCTGAAGCAGCGAGCAGAGAATCAGGACAGTTAGCTTCACTTCAAAGCTCCTTTTTTCAAAGCGTGAATTATATAGTGAGTCGGGCGGCCATCCAACGCCCTGTGCAGCACGTCGAAGGCAGTATGGCCATGCTTAATAGCCGGATTCGCAGACCTGGGCTCACGCGTGCGCGCGCGCGTGTGCATCCGAAGCGGAAGAAAAGCACTAATCGTCGTCGTCGGCCCTGTCGAGTAGCCTGGTGGTGTTCTCAGTCACGCTCGGCGGCGGCGACATCATCTCCGCCGTCTGCGAGCGCGGCCTGCTGAACGAGACGGCGGGCCTGCTCTGCGGCGGCGGCGGCGGCAAAGCCGAAGGGGCCGTGCCCGCGTGCAGATGCGCGGGCGTCGCAGGGGAAGCGTAAGCCGGGAAAGCCCGCTTCATACTTTGCGCGCCTTCTTCAAACATGAAGGCGTAGACGAGACGCAGGAATCCGCCGATGACACAGATGATGGAGGCGAGCGCGACAAACTCTTTCGGCAGCAGCCCGAGCTTGGAGAGCAGGGCCGAGACCGGCACGATCAATACGGTCAGCATCATCAGCATAGCTCCCTGCCGGATGCCTCTATTGCGCGGCGAGCGCCTGCTTTTTTGCGTCTCGGCAAAGGGCGACACCAGCACGCCGTCGGTCACGAGCAGCTCCCTGACCACTTCTAGCCGAAAGCCGCAGCGAGAGCAGAAACGCACGCCGTCGGATGACTGTTGCTGGCCGCATTTTGGACAAAACATCACATCCCCCATTCATAAGAGACGAGCGTGTGCGCGCACCTTCTCAAGAAGACTACATAAGGCTTACGCGCGGCGCGCTCTTGAGGTTCCTGGCGGCGCGTTTGGCGCGCTCACTCGCTTACGGATTCCAATCCGTGCCTTATGCTGACCGCTCTGTTTCATTCACCTGCGACTCCCCGGCCAAAGCATCCAGGCGGTCGCCCGTGACGCGAAAGATCGTTCACTCGTCCATCGCGGCGGCCCCGAGCCCCTTATAAAACCTGATCGCCGGCTCGTTCCAGTCGAGCACGGCCCATTCCAACCGACCACAGCCGCGCTCCCTTGCCAGGCCCGCGAGGTGAGACAACAATGCGCGCCCGATCCCACGGCCTCGCGCGTGTGGCTGCACATACAGGTCTTCCAGGTAGATGCCGGGGCGGCCCATGAAGGTCGAGAAGTTATGAAAAAAGAGCGCGAAGCCTACGGCCCGCTCGTCCTCGTAAGCGATGCGAACCTCTGCCATCGCACGCTCGCCGAACAACGATTCGCCGAGACTATCCTCGGTCGCCGCGACTTCATGCGACAGGCGTTCGTACTCGGCCAGCTCTTTGATGAAAGAGAGAATCAAAGGCACATCAGTCCGGCTCGCCTTTTCGATTCTCAGGTTAACCGCTCCCGTTGCTGCACTCATATCGACCTCACTCCCCGCGCCCCCGCGCAATCTCTGCGGCCAAGGGCCCGCCGGGGTCTACTCTGTACCAAGGGCTTATTCTTTAGAAGCGTGGCCGCTTCCCGCGTAAGACTGGTCACGGACGACGACCGTCTCCGGCTCGAAGCGAACGAAAACAAAATCCGCGTCGTCCAGTATCTGCACAAAGCGCCGGTCCCACTCTGACAGCTCTTCGCCCAGGTAACGGCTCAACAGGCGCTTCATTCTCTGGCGGTCAATGGGCTCCAGACGGGCGCGGCCGCGAAAGCCCAGGTGTTGGACCAGTCCCGTCCGGGGGTCGAAGTCTACTATGCCGACGGCGCAGCGCTCGTCGCGCTCGATGCGCGAGGGGAAACTGTCCGTGCGATAGTTTCCTATGATCCAGAGCGCACCTGTCTCCCACAAAAACCAGACGGGCGATTCCCTGGGGCCAAGCTCGGACGTGGTCGCCAGGTGCGCGAAGAGCGGACGCGCCAGCAGCTCTCTCATAAGAGCGAGCGAGCGCTCGTCGTCCAGCTCGAAGTGGCTTCCCGTATCTCTGACTATTTTCATCACGCGTTGAAGACGGCGGCGGCCGCCGCTAGCTTTTGACCCCTATGATCTCGACCATCGGAGGCGTGCAGAAAAAAGCCCCCGCTTCCTTCGAGCGTTCCTCCCACTTCCTTTCAAAAGTCTCCTTCTCCGACTCGTCTATCATCCCCGACTCCAGCAGGACTGGAAGATAGTTTTTGAAAAAGCTCTCGGGCCACTGCCAGAGCGCGGTGCCGGGCCTGGCGATGCGCACGAGCGGATTGATCTCTTTGACCAGGAGCCCGCAGCGGGCCATCATGGCCGGGACGTAGCTGCCCACGTCCGGGCTGCCCTTGCGTATGCGGAAGGATTCGCCGACGACTCTGAAGATGTGGTCGAAAATCTCGTCTCTAGGTGCGATGACGGCAGCCTCGTAGTTGAAGTAGTCATGGACGACGAAAGATTTTCCGGGACGGAGAGCGTGCGCCACGGCCGCGACCACGGCCTCCGGCTCCTCTACGAAGCAGAGCACCCAGCGCGCGTAAGCTCCGTCCACGCTCCGTTCGCCAAGCTCAAGGCGGACGACATCTCCCACCCTGGTCTTGATATTACCGACCCGCCGAGTCTCTATCTGCGAGCGTAGATGATTGATGAAGCGCTGCGACACATCGACGGCGATCACCTCGCCGCGGCTGCCGACCAGGCGCGACAGCTCAAAGCTCACGTAACCGGGCCCGCAACCCACGTCAAGCAGCGTATCGCCGGGCCCGAAGCCCCCGCGCTCCCAGCTGCGCGCCGCCTGCTCCAACCATAACTGGTGCTGTAAGCCGAGGCGGAAGAGTTCGTCGTCGTCCGTCCCCAGAACGTATTCCTGCTCTACCGCTGTCTCTTCATTCTCATTCATTCTTCTACGTGCTCTCTCGTGGCCCGCTCTTTCCGGGCTATGATTTCGACCCTGTCTCCGACGCGTAGGCGGCCGCCCTCTTTCTCGGCGACCATGTATTGTCCGAATAGAACCTTGTTGCCCGTCGTGCGATACGTAGCCAGCGTCTTGAGCGGCTCATTGCCCTTGCGCGTTCCCTTCTCCTGGTCGGTCGTCGTTATGGCGCAGCGATCGCAGGGCTTGACGACATGAAAAAGAGTGTCGCCGATCCGTATCCTCTTCCAATCGTCCTCGGCGAAAGCGCCCGCGCCCGAGAGCACCAGGTTTGGACGAAAGCGGTTCATGGGAACAG
>DASQYE010000426.1:0-2595 GCA_035639355.1 Pyrinomonadaceae bacterium | reverse complement strand
TCGAACGCTATGCGAGCGGCGCAGGGGGCGGCGTGCCCGATCAGATCAAACAACAAGCGGCCCAAACGGCCAGGGCCATTCAGAGCCGCATGGAGGGAGCAGGCCGGCAGCAAAGCGGCAGCCGCACCCCTCAGTAATAGTGCTCGACGCTTCAGGGATTAAGCTCTATGCCGTGCGCGGCCTCCCATTCGTCCGTCGGAACCATCTCGATGGCATCCCAGGGACAGCCGTCCAGAAACGCTCCGTCCGGGCCCTTGCTGATACACTTCTGGCAGCCTATGCACAGGTTGGGATCGACTTCGATGCGCCCGAACGGCGGATGGTCTTCGTCCGGGACCCAGAACATGCAGGCTTCTATCGGGCAATACTCGATACATGCGGGCGAGCCCGCGCAGCCCGTGCAGCAGTCCGTAGTGATGGCGAGTATTCTGGGCTTCTTCTTACGCGTCGCTTTGCCGTCGCCGGCCGACATCGGCCAGTGCTTTTCTATGATCTCGATCATGCAAAATAGCCTCTCGGGCCTCAAAGCCCAATGATGAATTCAAGAGCCGCTCGTACTCTAACACGTGCGAGCGGCTTTGCTCAATAATCGGGGTTCGGAGCCAGGCGCGTGGAGCTTGAAGAGTGGGCCAAAACAGGATAAAACTAAACTCAAACAACTCGGCAGAGGAGGGTCATGGATGAGAACAGTCTCCGGAATCTTTCAGACGCGCGAAGCGGCGGAGCGTGCCGTAGAGCATCTTCGTTCCATCGGCGTCAACGATGAACAGATTAGCTTTCTTGCTCCCGGCGCTTCCGCAGAGGAGCTGGACGCGGCCGTGCCCACGACCGAAACGGAGCAGCCCGGAATGGGTAAAGCCATAGGCGGCTGGGCCGGCGGAGCCCTCGGCGTGGCCGGGGGAATGCACATCGGCGCGGCGGCCGCCAGTCTGTTCGTGCCCGGCGTCGGGCCCGTGATCGCCGCCGGACTGATCGGCGCTGCGCTGCTGGGAATCGGCGGCGCGGGCGTAGGCGTGGCCGCCGGCGGCGCGCTTGAGGACGCCGTCGCCGAAGGGCTGCCGCAGGACGAGCTTTATGTTTACGAGGACGCGCTGAGGCAGGGACGAACGGTCGTCATCGTCGTCGGCGATGACGACGCGCAGGGCGAGTCTATCCGAAACATACTGGCGCAGGCGGGAGCGGAGAGCATAGATGCCGCGCGCGAAAGCTGGTGGGTCGGGCTGCGCGACGCCGAAGACGAGGAGTACGTGGGCCAGGGTCGTGATTTTAAGACGGACGAGCCGCATTACAGAAAAGGCTTCGAGGCCGCGCTGCACCCGCGCCTGCGCGACCGTTCTTATGAGGAGAATGCCGACATCTTGCGCGAGCGCTACGGTGACGCCTACGATCAAGAGGCTTTCCGTCGCGGCTACGAGCGCGGGCAGACATATCATCGCGGCTTGAAGGAGAAGTATAAGGCTTGAGCGATACCCTGTTGAGCGTAGCCCTGATGCTCGGCATACTCGTCTTGAGCGCACTCGTTACAAACTGGTTCGCGCGAACGATGTACAATCGCTGCGCCGCTTGCGGAACACTCAACGCGAAGAGGCGCGCCAATTGCCGGGCCTGTAATGCAGGGTTACTTGAGTAGGCCCCGGAGCGGCGATAGAATGCAGCCCACGACTCAGGTTGTGGGAATCAAGCTCGACGGAGATATCAAGCCCCTGGAAGGGGCGAAAGAAACTCTGCTTTCAGACTCTCCAAGTTGCATTTATTTCGCCCCTTTCAGAGGCTTAACATTTATTGTTGCGCCTCTTCCCATGGCTGACGCCGTGGGCTACACTCCGCCGCCCCTTTCAGGGGCTCAGAAGTATTGTCAGCTCCATCTTAACCAAAAGAAGATTCTAATAAACGGCTTCGATTGATATGCCCTGGAATCCTGATCGCTACCGGCAATTCCAAAGGGAGCGCTTTCAACCCTTCGACGATCTTCTCCGCCTGGTGAAGCGAAGCGAGGGCATGAGCGTCGTAGACCTCGGGTGCGGCACGGGAGAGCTGACGGCGAGGCTGGCCGATGAGCTGCCTGCGAGCGATGTCACGGGCATAGACTCCTCTGCGGAGATGCTGGCGCGCGCCGGAGAGCAGCACGCGCGACGCGGCTTACGTTTTGAAAAGGGTTCGATAGAGACCCTTGAGGGAGAATGGGACCTGGTCTTCTCACACGCGGCGCTGCATTGGGTTGAGGATCACAGGTCGCTCATCCCGCGCCTGTTCCGTATGGTGCGGCCCGGAGGCCAGTTGGCCGTGCAGGTGCCATCCAATCACGGGCACGCTTCTCACACGCTGATTACGGAGATTGCGGGCGAGGAGCCGTTTCGGCGGGCCCTGGGCGGATGGACGCAGCCGTCTTTCGTTCTCTCGATAGAGGCTTATGCGGAGCTTTTGTATGAGCAGGGCGCAGAACAGATCGTCGTCTTTGAAAAAGTCTACCCGCACGTGCTCGAATCGTCGGACGCCATCGCAGACTGGACGCGGGGCACTACGCTTGTCCCATATTTCGAGCGTCTGGCGGAAGAGCTGCGCGAGCCGTTCATGCGAAGATACCGCGAAAGGCTG
>DASQYE010000425.1:0-4984 GCA_035639355.1 Pyrinomonadaceae bacterium | reverse complement strand
TTTCTCGAAACAGGCGTGCGATGCGATAGTTGATGTCGCTCTTGATCTGCGGATAGCGTCGCGGCCGGTCTGTCCAGACGAGCAGACGAAAATCGAGCGAGGATTCGCCGAAGCCCAGGAACTGCACGCTCGGCTTAGGCTCTTCGAGCAGGTACTTAACGCCGTCGGCTGCACGCAAAAGCGTCTCCGTCACCAGTTCTACGTCAGCATCATAGGAGACGCCGACGGGGACGGCTATGCGCGAACGCTTCTCGCCGTAAGACCAGTTTATCAGCTCCTGATTGACCAGCTTGGAATTGGGCAGGATGGCCGTGATGTGGTCGTTCGTGATGACGACCGTCGTGCGCAGGTTAATGCTCGACACTCTTCCTTCCGTCAGTTTGCCGTCCGGGCCTGCCACCGTGATGAAATCGCCTACGCGCACGGGTCGCTCGAAGAGGAGTATGAAGCCGGAGGCTAGATCGCCCGCGATAAACTGTAGGCCGAAACCTATGCCGACCGAAAGCGCCGTGAAGACTACGGCCAGCGATGTCAGGTCGAGACCGAATGCCTGGCGCAGGGCGAAAATCACGCCGATGGAGATAATCAGGTAATGCGCCACGCGGAAGATAGTATATTGAATGCCCGGATCGATATGGCCGCGTTGCGCCAGGCGACGCTGTAGAAATGATTGCAGCGTGCGCGAAATGAAGAACGCCAGCAGGAATATCCCGGCTCCAATCGCCAGACTGGTGAGGGAAACCGTGATATTGCCGATAGTGTATTTGCGATCAATGTAAGACCAGATGCGCGCCAGCACGTTCTGGCCGTCTTGCAGCCACAGCACCGCGCCGCTCTGAGATCGCCATTCACCGAACAAACCTGTCATCGCCACCACCACGCTCTTGCCAAAAATCTCTGCAAACAAAATACGCACCCTCCTGTTCTCTCTCTCTCCCTCTGTGTCGGCCCGGCGCTTCTCGATCCGGGCACGCAATCCCTTTCAAGCTGATAAAACAGTCAAGCCGTCGAACGCTTTGGGGGCGCGCGAACGGCTCGTCGGGAACAATTTTAAATTTCATGACGGAGGGCGAGGGACTCGAACCCCCAAGTCCTTTCGGACGCTGGTTTTCAAGACCAGTGCAATAGCCGTTCTGCCAGCCCTCCGCGCCAAGACTTAATATAGCGTACCGGTTCGGTCTCCTCAACTTGAGATGGCGCAAAGAAAGCACCCGAAAAAATAGTTCTAGCCCGTCAGGATGTTCCTTTAAGAGTCTCTGCGACGATCAGATCGACGACATCTTCCAGGCGGCCGGAGCGCGCGTAGACTTCGCGCTGGCGCGTTGCGCCCGTCCCGCGCTCGATCGTCCGGCGCGCGAGCGTAGAGACTTCCTCCCACTCTTGACGCTGCTCAAGGACTGGGCGCACGAAGGCTAGAAGCTTCTCGATCAGCTCGGCGGCGGGCACGGCGCGCTCTGCCTCCGTATCTATCAGGTCGGCATCGAGCCCGTATCTGGCGGCGCGCCATTTGGCGGCGCGAAGCAGCTCGGGAGGCGCGTGGTTGATGGGCTCGTCGCGCACGGCCTGCGCGTAACAGCTCTCGGCCAGAGAGCGCGCCAAGCCGGCGATCATCACCGCCTCATCCACCGTCATGCAAACGTCCGTGACGCGAAACTCTACTGTCTCGAAACGCGCGGAGGGTCGCACGTCCCAGTAAATCTTGGTTGCGTCGGTGATGCTCTCGGTTCGTACAAGCGTCTCGACAAGGCGGTCGTATTCGGCGCGCGAGCCGAAGACGTGCGGCGTGCCGGCCATGGGCCAGCGCCGCCAGATTTCCGTGCGGAAGCTTGAGTAGCCCGTATCCGCCCCGAGCCAGAAGGGCGAGTTCGCCGCCAGCGCCAGCATAGACGCAAGCCAGGGGCGCACGCGGTTCATCACCTGTATGGCGGCCTCGCGGTCGTCTATGCCGACATGCACGTGGCAGCCGAAGATCAGCTGCTCGCGCGCCAGCTGCTGGTAGTCCTGAGCTATGCCGACGTAGCGTGCCTTCGGCGTGATCTGCTGATCCTCCCAGTGCGAGAAGGGATGAGTTCCGGCGGCTGCGATGCGGTTGCCTTCACGCTCGGCGGCGGCGATCACCTCGCGCCGCAGGCGCACAAGCTGGCTTCGCACCTCTGGCAGTGTAAGACAGATGGGCGTGCCGATCTCTATCTGCGAGAGATAAAGCTCCGGCGTTACCCGTTCGCCGACGGTGTCCTGGGCCAGAATACGCTCCTGCTGCGAATGAAGCTCGCGCGTCCCGGCATCTATGATTTGATACTCCTCTTCGACGCCGATGGTGAACCGTTCCGTGTTCGACATACCTGCTTGATAACCCTTTCGGTCCTACTCCTCGAAAGCTTAGTATCTCTTGAGTACCACAACTCCCGCAAAGTGGCTACTCGCCGGGCGTGTAAGCTTCGCACACCCCAGCGTTGATGCGGGCTTTACGAGAGATGAAAGCCCGCATCAAACCTGCCAGGGGTGCTAAGGATTTAAAACCGGCTCAAGTTCGGACGTGAGAAGAAGAAGACGCTTTGGGCCGCGCCGCAACTTCGATACAGATGCCGAAAGAAAAGGCCGGCGACGGCGTATGATTCTATTGAGAATATATTCCGTTCGGCCGGCCACCCTGCTTGTCCTGCGGAAGAAATGTAACTTGACCGTCTAGCCGTTGTCTGTACGCAACAGGACAAAAGGAGCCCCGGAACGGGGGCTCGGCCTAAGCCGATTCGAGCCTGACCTGAAAGAGTGACCCGCCATAGATAAAACTACGGCGCACGATCGCCAAACTAGGTTAAGATATACGGCATGGGACTAAAGGCAGTTGACATCTCCATACGATAGAAGATTTATAAGAAGCGCGATGAGACCAGCCTGCAAGACAAGTCGGTGGACGATCATCCTGTTAACGGTGGCGCTCGCCTGTGTCGGGGCCTCGTCTCAGGAGATGACCTGGGAGAACTACTACGCGGCCGGAACCCAGGCGCTTGAGCGAGGCGACTACGCGGAGGCGGAGACGCAGCTGAAGGCGGCCCTCAAAGAAGCGTCCGGCTTCGCTCTACAAGACCCGCGCCTCACAGGAACGCTCGACAACCTGGCGCGACTCTACCGCGCCGAGGGAAAGTTCGACGAAGCCGAAACTCTCTATCGCCGCACGCTCGCCATCACGGAGGCCACGATCGGCCCCGCGCACATAAACGTCGCGGCGAGTCTAAATAATCTGGCGCTGCTGCTCTACACGCGCGGCAAATATGCGGAGGCCGGGCCGCTGCTTGAGCGCGCGCTCACCATCACGGAGAAAGCCGTCGGGCCCGAGCACGCGGACCTCGCGCCGAGGCTCTCTACCCTGGCGCAACTCTATCGCGTGCAGAGAAAATACGCGGAGGCGGAGACGCTGCTGCGGCGTGCTTTGCAGATCAAGGAGAAGGCGCTCGGCGCAGAGCACTCGGAGGTGGCCGATGCGCTCGACAACCTGTCGGCGCTCTACTACGTGCAAAAAAAGTACGCCGAGGCCGCGCCCCTACTCCAACGCGCCCTGAGCATAAGGGAGAAAACCCTAGGGCCTGAGCATCTGAAAGTGGCGATAACCCTGGACAATTACGCCAACGTGCTACAGAGATTGAAGCGCACAAACGAAGCGACGAAATTAAGAGTGCGCGCCAAAGCGATCTGGGCCAACGCTACGCGGAAGAGATAACCACGCCGCAATAAAGGGATGAGGGCGGAGGGATGAGGGATGAATAAGAAAAGCAATCAAGGAAATTGAAGCGTTCCTTTCATCCCTCCGCCCTCATCCCTCATCCCTTCGTTCTCATCCCTTCGTCAGTCGTCTGTAGATGCCGGGCATACGTTCGGGCAGGCTGAGCACGTCGTCTATGATCGTATAGCCGATGTCGCCGTAGAGGTCGCGCAGCTCCGCCTCCGACTCGCGGTCGATCGTGATGCAGAAGGGGGTAATCCCTTCGGTCTTCGCCTGGCGCAGCGCCTCGCGCGTATCTTCGCGTGCGTAGCGCGCATCGCCGTAGTCGTGATCGTAGGGCCGCCCGTCCGAGAGCACTATCAGGAGACGGGTGCGAGCTTCCTGTCGGGAGAGACGGGCCGAGGCGTGGCGAATGGCTGCGCCGAGCCGCGTGTTGTTTTGATAGTTGATGCCGCCGATGCGCCGCTCTATCTCCTCCGAATAAGCCTCGTCGAAATCTTTGACGACGTAGAACTTGACGTTGCGACGGCCCTCGGACGTAAAGCCGTTGATCGAGTACGCATCGCCGACGGCTTCGAGCGCCTCGCTCATCAAGACCAGCCCCTCCTTTTCGATCTCTATGATGCGGCGGCCGGGATGCGTGTAGGGCTGCAAAGGATGGCGACCGATGGTGCGCGCCGTCGAAGATGATTGGTCTAAAAGGAAAGAGACGGCGACATCGCGGCGGCGTCTGAGGCGCTTCGTGTAAAGACGCTCGGACTGCTGGCCGTCGGCCCTGCGGTCAACCACATAATCGATCACGGCGTTCAGATCGTAGTCATCCCCGTCCAGCTCGCCCGCGACGCGCGTCAGGCTTTCAGGCTTCATCAGCTGGAACTGGTGGCGTATCGAAGAGATCACTCCGCGATAGCGCTCGCGCGTATCCTCGACGAAGGAGGGAGCGCCGCGCTGCCCGCGCTTTTCGATGACGCGACACCAGCCCACGCGATGATCCGTCAACTCCCTGTCCCACTCGTCATAATTGAAGGCCACCTCGCCCTCCTCCAGGCGCTGTTCCGGCGTCTCCTGCTGCATCCACATTTCAAGGCCGTCGAGGTCTTCCGGGTCGCCCTGCGGCTTAGTGTTGGCCCAGGCGTTGAAAAGCTCGCGCGCATCGCGCTGCTCAGACCTGCGCTCTGAAACGCTCTCGGACTCCCGCGTCTGCGGCGACGCGACGCTCTCTTCCTCGCTTTCGTCCCCCCCGTCTTCGATCTGTTCGGAGGA
>DASQYE010000424.1:0-4246 GCA_035639355.1 Pyrinomonadaceae bacterium | reverse complement strand
TGCATCGCGGTATTTCGACTGCTCGACCGCGCTCGTCGCGAGGGGCGCGAGGTGATCGCGATTGCTATGGGCCAGGCCGGTATCGCTACGCGCATCCTGGGGCCGCCGCGCGGCGCGTATCTCACCTATGGAGCGCTCGCGAACGAAAACGCGACCGCGCCCGGCCAGATCACCGCGACCTCCCTGCGCGAACTCTACCGCATAGACCGTATCGACCGCCAGACAGAGATCATGGGCCTGATGGGCTCGCCCATAGCGCATTCCGTTTCTCCGCAGATGCACAACGCGGCTTTCGCCGCGCGCGGCATCAACGGCGTTTACATTCCTTTCGAGGTGCGCGAGGCGGAGGATTTCCTGCGGCGCATGGTACACCCGCGCACGCGCGAGCTTGATTGGAGACTGCGCGGCCTGAGCGTCACTGCGCCGCATAAGAGCGCTCTTTTTGAATTGCTAGACCATGTTGACCCGCCAGCTTTAGAGATCGGGGCGGTCAACACCATCAGCGTCGAAGATGGCGGGCTGGTCGGCTACAACACGGACGCGGGAGCGATGCTCGCGCCGCTCGTGAGCAGGGTCAATCTCTCGGGCGCTCGCTGTGCCGTCATAGGAGCGGGCGGGGCGGCGCGCGCCGCTCTCTGGGCCCTGCAAAGAGAGGGCGCGGAGACGACCCTGTTCGCGCGCAAGCCGGAGAAGGCCCGCCCGCTCGCGGAGAAATTCGGCGCAAGGTGCGCGCAGCTTGAGTGTGCGCGCTTTGACGGCTACGAGCTTGTCATCAACGCCACGCCGCTCGGAACGCGCGGCGAAAGCGAGAGCGAAACGCCCGCCACCGCGAGCCAGCTCAGGGGCGCGGGGCTCGTTTACGATCTAGTGTACAACCCGCCGGAAACGCGCTTTATGCTTGAGGCCCTGGAAGCGGGGTGCGAGTGTATCGGCGGGCTGCCAATGCTGGTCGCGCAGGCCGCCGAGCAGTTCCGTTTATGGAGCGGCGAAGATGCGCCGCTCGAAGTCATGCGCGAGGCCGCTTTGCGCGCAGTGGAAAACCTGTCTTTTAAAACACCCTGACTATGCACGAGCGTTACAGCCGACAAATTCTGTTTGACGGGATAGGCGAGGAGGGACAGCGGCGACTGGCGGCGGCGCGCGTCCTCGTCCTGGGCTGCGGCGCGCTCGGCTCGGCGCAGGCCGAAGCGCTTGCGCGCGCGGGCGTCGGGCGTTTGAGAATCGCTGACCGTGACTTCGTGGAGGAATCCAATCTGCAAAGGCAGACGATGTTTACGGAGCGGGATGCGCGCGAGCGCCTGCCGAAGTCTGTGGCGTGTGCCGCCCACGTCGCAGAGATCAACAGCGAGGTCGAAACAGAGGCGTTGATCGTCGATGTCAACCAGTCGAACATCGAACGTCTCATAGAGGGCTCTGACGTTGTGCTCGACGGCACGGACAACTTCGCGACGCGGTATCTCCTTAACGATGCGTGCGTCAAGCATGGTATCAGCTGGGTCCACGGCGCGGCGGTCGGCTCTTACGGCGTGACGATGACCGTCGTCCCGAACGTGTCGCCGTGTCTGCGTTGTATCTTCGAGGAAACGCCTCCGGCTGGCAGCGCCCCCACGTGCGATACCGCCGGCGTTATCATGCCCGTAATCTCAATAGTCGCCGCCGTTCAGGTCACGGAAGCTTTGAAGCTCCTGACGGGCCAACCCGAGACTTTGCATCACTCGCTCATGCGTTTCGACGTGTGGCGCAACGAATGGCGGCGCATAGCGCTCGGCGCGCCGGAGGCCACTTGTCCCGCGTGCGGGCTCGGGCGCTTCGAGACTTTGGAGGCCGGGGCGGGCGATTCGGCGGCCGTCCTGTGCGGGCGCGATGCCGTACAGATTTCACCGTCGCGCCCGACGAGGGTTGATCTGGCACAACTGGCCGAGCGCCTGCGCGCATCCGGGCGGGTAACGATCAATCCGTATCTGCTCCGTTTTCAAGCGGGTGAGTACGAGCTGACCGTCTTCGAGGACGCGCGCTCGATCGTGCGCGGCACGGACGACCCCGCGACGGCCCGCACCCTGTACGCGAAATATGTAGGCAGTTGAGCGAGCCTGGATCAGCCGCGCCGCCCGCTTTCGAGCGCAACGCCGTTTCCTCCCGCAAGCTCTTTCAGGTTATCATCCAGGGAAGCAGAGAAGTTGCGCCGCCGGATACACAGAGACGGCTTAGCGCGCAAACCTTTATTGCTCAGCGGACGTAAGAGTCGAGCGAAAGGGGCCGGCCCAGCGAAAGCTTTTGAAGCTTTTTCGCCGCGTGTTTGACCTATATCGCTCCCAAAGGCAAGGCGCGCATCAAAGTAGTCCGGGCAATCCATTTAGCTCTCATCTAGACAAAGACAGACGACTCATTTAATGCTCAACAAAACTTCTACGATTCACATCGCCAAATCGATCACTGTTGCTCTGAGTTTACTGGTTCTAGCCGTCGCGGTGCGCGCGGGCGAGCCCCTTCTATGGGAAGTAAACAGCCGGGCGGAGCTTTTGCGCGGCGACGCGCGCGGCGTCTCCGTGACGGATACGGGCGCGCTGATGCTCGCGCCACGCTTCTCGCAGGTCTTCAATACGGAGCAGGCCTATATCTGGTCGAGCGCGGTGGACGGCGCGGGCAACGTCTACCTAGGCACGGGACACGACGGGCGTATCTTTCGCGTGACGGCAGACGGACGCGGCGCACTTCTCTATGATGCTCCTGAGCTGGACGTGACGGCGCTCGCCATAGGGCGCGACGGCACGCTCTACGCGGGCACGTCGCCCGACGGAAAAGTCTATCGAGTCGGCGCGGACGGGCGCGCCGAAGAGTATTTCGATCCGCCGGATAAATACATCTGGTCGCTGGCGGCGATGGCAGACGGCGGGCTCGCCGTAGGGACGGGCGATAATGGCAAGCTTTACCGCGTGCGCGCGGCCGGCGCGAAGCCCGAAGCCTCTCTGCTAACCGACACCAACGAGACGCACGTCATCTCGCTCGCCATCGACGCGCAGGGAAACCTGATCGCAGGCACAGACCCTGGCGGGCTCGTCCTGCGCGTCTCGCCCGACGGCAAGGCGTTCGCCCTCTTCGATTCTCCTCTGCGCGAGATTCACGCGCTGGCGGCGGGCGCGAACGGCTCCATCTACGCGCTCGCGCTCAGCGAGGCGGCTTCGACCGCTCGCCCCACGGGCCCTGCGGCCCCTACGCCGCAAGCGTCCGACTCGTCCGGCGCGACCGGCAGCGCGACCGTCACGTTCACGGCCATAGACGAGACGGGCAATCCCATACAGGGCCAGTCTGCCACGACTCGCAGCCGTAACGATCTCTCGAACGCGCGCAGCGCCGTCTTTCGCCTTCTGCCCGATGGCGGGACGGATGTTCTCTGGAGCTCCGCTTCCGTTACGGCCTTTGCCGTCGCGCCCGCTCCGCAGGGCGGCAGCGTTCTCATCGGCACGGCCGATAAGGGCCGCATCTATTCCGTTACGGACGATGGGCGAGATACGCTGCTGCTGCAATCGACCGAGGGACAAATCTCCTCTTTCGTCGTGCGCGGGCGCGAAGTGTTTGCGACCTCCAGCAACCAGGGAAAGCTCTTTCGCTTCGGCTCCGAGCTTGTCAACGAGGGCACGTATGAGTCGCCCGTGCGTGACGCCAAGCTGGTTGCCTCGTGGGGGCGTATCTGGTGGCGCGGGCGCGGGCAGGTTGAATTGCAGACGCGCTCGGGCAACGGCGAACGACCCGATGCGACCTGGAGCGAATGGAGCGCGCCGTATCGCGATCCGGCCGGCGCGCAGATCGTGAGCCCGCGCGCCCGCTTTATACAGTGGCGGGCGGTTTTACGCGCGCCCACCGGGACGGCCGGCGGCGGCGCGGACGCGAACATGGAGGATGTCAGCATCGCCTACCTGCCGCGCAACGTAGCGCCCGAAGTGCTCTCCATTTCGGCGCTGCCCATAGGCGTCGGCCTTCAGTCAATCGTGCAGATACCGGCCGACCCTAACATAGAGTCTTCGGGGCTGGACCCGTCCCTGTTCGGCGCGGTCGCACAGATTCAACCGCGCAGGCTGTACCAGCGCGGCGCGCGCGCGCTGCAATGGCAGGCCGAAGATCGCAACGGCGACACGCTTGAGTATGCAATTTACTATCGGTCTTTTAACGAAAGCTCCTTCCGATTGTTGAAGGATAAGCTGCGCGACAACTTCTATACTGTTGACGGCGCGACGCTCGCCGACGGTCG
>DASQYE010000423.1:0-3105 GCA_035639355.1 Pyrinomonadaceae bacterium | reverse complement strand
TCCTGACCCTGGTTGTTCAGGAGCGGGTCGGCCCACCATCGCTGGACGGTCGTCTGCGCGCCGAGGAACTCGTTGCCTGGGCCCGCGCCGAAGATCGGGTGCGGCTGCGGCGCGAGAATTTGAGAGCCGCCGTTGGCCTGCTGGAAAGCATTGTTGGCAGCGATGCGCTCGCGCACTTCGCCCGGTGAGAAGCCGCCGTCCTCGTAGTTCCAGCCGTTGCCCGCCCCGTCCGAAGAGGTCACGTCGAATTTGACCAGGTGAATATGCTGGCCGATGATGTCGGTCGGCGTGAAGATTTGAAAGTCGTCCAGGTTGAGCACGCTCGGCACTAGATTGGTCGCAGAGAAGGTGACGCACTCGCCCGAATTGACGCGGAAGAACAGAGGCTCGGGCTTACGCGTGCCGTTCAACGTCGGGATAGCGTCCGCCTCCAGAGTCGTGATTCTAGCCTGCCGGTCGTGCCATCCCGCTCGGTTGACCGTCATATCAAACTGTATGTAGGCCGCGCGATAGGCCCTGGTCGCCGTAGACGTTGGCGAGCATGGGTCTGCATAGGGAGCGCCAGGCTTGGGCGTCTGCCCGTTGACCAGAAAGAGTTGAGGCACGCCGCTCGCCGTGAATGACTGATAGCCGCGCGCGGGCCACCCATACTTGGTCAGGACTTGGACGCCCGGCTTGCCCGAACCGTCATTCGCCCCCTGGTGAAAATTCATGGCGTTTACTTCGGCCGGTGTGCCGCCCTGCGGAAGCAACTCGAGCTGCGCCGATGTGAGCACGCGCGCGAAGAAGAAGAGGAACGGATCGGTGCTCTGCGATGCGACACGGGACGCCACCGGGTCGTTCAGAAGCGTGGGCTCGACGGCAGGCTTTCCGTCTATCGTTTCGCCTTGCAGCACGCGATGACGCGGCAGCCCGCCATTAAACTCTATGTCGAGAGGAGGCTGCGGGGCGCGATGACCGGCCTGCGCCGGGATGTAGAACGGATAGCCCTTGAACGTAGGCGTCGGCATCGGTGGCATCGCTCTATCAGGAATCGGAATGATGGCCGGATTCGGCGTGCCGCCCGTGATCTCCCCGTCGGGCAGATTTCTGTCCTGCGTGCCCGCTTCAAAGACATCATGGTTGCGCCACAATTCCCACATGCCCTGCGCGAAGTGCGGGTACAGGTGACAGTGAAAGATCGCATCGCCCGCCGTAAAGTTGCGGTTGCCGCCGCCGCCGTAATTAATCTCGTAGGTAAAGGCTGCGCCCGGCGAGATGGTTTGCGAGTCCAGGTAGGTCGAATTCTCATCGCGCGGACTTTGCAGCCATTGATGCGCGTGAAGATGAAAGACGTGCGTTTCCTTCGGCCCGGCGTGCAGATTGCGAAAACGCACGGGGTCGCCTAGGTATGAGTGAACCACGTTGGCCGGGTCATCCGGGAACAGGACTGCGACGGCCTTGCCCGTCGTCGGGTCCTTCCTGACGATCAGGGCCGGATCGTTATTCGGGTGCGACTCAAGGAAGAACTCCTCGTATTTGCACTCGGCGCATTTGGCCGATGGGCCCACCTTCTTACGATTGGCGAGCACGATTGCGCCCATCCCGCCTGAGCCGTAGTTAATGGCAAAGCCGTCGCGGACGCCGTGAAAGACTTCCTGATCCAACTCGGGGAAAGCCTGTATGGCCTTGATCTCGTCGTGAAAGACGACCGTGAACTCGCGGAAATTCTGGCCGCAGGTGCTCGACGGCGGCGCGTCCGCGCAATTCTCCGTAAAGCCTGTGATGATGGCATTCACGTCCGTGTAGATAATCTCGTTGCCCTGTAGCATGTTGAGGATGGGCGTGCCGTCCGGGTATCTCGCCTCGTAGTTTATCTGCGGCGTGTTGTTCAGATTGCGCGTCGGCGAAGCGGCCGCAAGCTGCGCCGCCGTCACCTGTGACCTGTACCACTTAGCGCCTTTGGGCTCGACGTTGACGGAGCCGAACAGCCCCAGATCGAGCTGCCCTCCGTCTCCCTCGCCGCCCGCCGGTGCGCCCATCGAGTACAAAAGGTACTGGCCCTCCTTGGCCGCGTACCATTTGTACGTCCTGCTATCACCCGGCGCGACCAGTGTCGAAGTGTTCTTGCCGACGTTCGCTCCGTCATCCGCATTTGGCCCGGTGACGTAATCGAGCCCGTTGACGTGTATAGAAGCGTACCGCGTAAAAGTAGAATCGTTGTTAGGGCGCGTCGCGGCGAGCAGGTTCGTGAAATTCACCTGCAAGCAGTCTCCCTCGTTGACGCGCAGCACGATGGGCCTCGGTCGCTTGTCGGGCCGCAGCTGGACGTTGCCCGGCCCGGAGCCTATGACATCGCGCCGCAGCGCAAACATCATGCCCGCCGGGTTGAACGCTCCGAAGCGATTGTAGGTGTAGACCTGATCGAAGGCGACCACGTTGGCGACCACCACGTTGTTGCATGAAGGAGCCGTCGGCTCCGGCGGCGGGACGGGACTTGGAACCGGCGTCGGGCTTGGAATCGGCGTCGGCGACGGTAATGGATCAACTTGGCAATTCACCGTTTCACAAGGATCAGGTAATGGTCTACACGGCCCGGGGTCACAAGGGGGCGGTGTCGCCGCCGGTAAGGGCTCCACTTGGCAATTCGCCGTTTCGCAGGGGTTAGGCAGTTCCGACGCGGCTGTCGGCTGTGACGAGGCCGCGGTGTCTCCGGCCGCCGTCGTCTCCTGAGCGCCCGCTGTGCCCTGCGCGGTTGCAGTATCGTTTGCGGTCGCGCCGCTCTGCTCCTGCCCGAGCGTAATGCTCTGAAGAGCTATAAACAGCGCACAACAGATTGTCAGATAGACGAGGGGCTGGATGCGTGGCGTGAGTGCACGAGCGCGATTCATAGATGGCTCCTTTTTTTATTTGAACCACCAACGCACTCTGCGCTAAGATGCAGTTTGTGTGGAAAGCATCCTCAGCACTTCGTGTGTGGAGGTTGTATTTCAAAACCAGCCCTGTCGTCACCTGCAAGTGATGGCGGGGCTGTTCAATTAAGCACTACTTCTTTCCCGGAAACTGATTGGCGATGAGACGGGACAGGGAACCTGATGCAGCACACCTTTCGCACCCGCAAAGCGA
>DASQYE010000422.1:0-4386 GCA_035639355.1 Pyrinomonadaceae bacterium | reverse complement strand
GTGCAGGAGAACTTCGGCGGCGACGGAATTTCCCGAAGGCGTGGCATTGTCGAAATAATCCTTCGAGCGCACGATCAGCTCTTCGTGGCTCTCGCCCGTGTAGAAGAAACCGCCCTCCTTCTCATCCCAGAACTCTTCGGTCATGCGCGTCGTGATCGCAAGAGCTTCTTCGAGCAGGCGCAGCTCGCCCGTCGATTCATAGAGCGCGATCAGACCGTCGGCGAAGAAAGAGTAGTCTTCCAGGTAGCCGTTAAGTTTCGCCTGTCCGTCCTTGTACGTCCTCAGCAACAAGCCTTCGCGGCGCAAGTTGGCGAGTATAAACTCGGCGTTCTTTTTGGCGACATCCAGGTAATCAGCGCGGTCTAGGATTGCGGCTGCCTCTGCGAAGCTGGCGAGCATCAGTCCGTTCCAGGCCGTCAATATCTTCTCGTCACGGCCGGGCTTGACCCGTCGCTCGCGCACGGCGAAAAGCTCCCTGCGTCCGCGCTCAAGCGCCTCTTGCAAACGCTCTGGCGTAACACCGGCGGCCTCCGCCACATCTTCCAACGGGCGAGGGACGTTCAGTATATTCTGGCCCTCGAAATTTCCTCCCGGAGTGACATCGTAGTAGGAGCAGAAGAGCGCCCCGTCCTCTTCGCCCAGAACCTTCTTGATCTCTTCGACAGTCCAGACGAAGAATTTTCCCTCGTGGCCCTCAGAATCGGCATCCTGCGTGGAGTAGAAACCGCCCCGTGCGTCCGTCATCTCGCGCGCCACGTAATCCAGAGTCTCTTCGACTATGCGACGGTAAAAGCCGTCATTGGTCTGCTGGTAGACGTGCAGGTATAGGCGCGCGAGAAGCGCATTATCGTAGAGCATCTTCTCAAAATGCGGGACGAGCCACCGCTCGTCGGTCGAGTAGCGGTGAAAGCCGCCGCCCAGTTGATCGTACATCCCGCCCAGGGCCATCTTGCGGCAGGTGTGCTCGACCATCTCTAAAGCCTTCGCGTCGCCCGTGCGCGCGTGCGTGCGCAGTAGAAATTCGAGCGTCATCGCGGGCGGAAACTTGGGCGCGCGGCCAAAGCCGCCATGCCTGGAATCGTAAGTGCGCGCGACGGCGCGATAAGCTTCGTCCAGCAGGTCTGCGGAGAGAGCCGCGCCGGATTCGCGCGCCGCGCCCATGCGCCGCAGCTCAGAGAGAATCGACACGGCCGTCTGCGTAATCTCGTCCGCGCGCGAGCGGTAAGCCTCGGCCACACCCATGAGCACGCGCGGAAAGCCCGGCATGTTGTAGCGGTCTTCGGGCGGAAAGTATGTGCCGCCGTAGAAGGGAACGCCTTCGGGCGTGAGAAAGACTGTCATCGGCCAGCCGCCGTGGCCCGTCATCAACTGCACGGCGTTCATATAAATCTGGTCCAGGTCGGGTCGCTCTTCGCGATCCACCTTGATGTTGACGAAGTTGTCGTTCATCAAGCGCGCGATCTCTTCGTTCTCGAAAGACTCGTGCTCCATCACGTGACACCAATGGCAGGCCGAATACCCTATGCTTAGCAGGATGGGTTTGTTCTCGGCGCGCGCACGCTCCCTTGCCTCTTCGCCCCACGGATACCAATCCACCGGATTGTGCGCGTGCTGCAAGAGGTATGGGCTGGTCTCTGCGGACAGACGGTTGGTGTGCTTGTTGTGCTCGGTCATGTTCTCCCTCTGGATTGATCGAAATTTTTCTACATTCTACAGCCTCGCTCCGCCCGTTCGCTAACCGGGCCGGGATAAATGGAGCGCATCCGGCTTCGACTAGGCGGCGGCTACTTTGTTATAATCCTGACTGAATAGTCATTCATTTTTTTACTTCAACCGGCGGCCCAAAGAGGGGAGAGAGTACCGCGAGGACGGCCGGCATAGCTGAGAGGTGAGCGTGGAGCGAGAGACGTTGGATATGGATGTGGTGTTCGTCGGGGCGGGCCCGGCGAACCTGAGCGGGGCGCTTCATCTGTCGCGGCTCGTGGCGGAGCATAATGAAGCGGTCGCTGGTGGGAAACGCGAGGGCAAGGCGCTCGGCGAGATCGAGATCGGTGTGATCGAAAAGGGCGCTTACGTGGGCGCGCACATCCTCTCGGGCGCGGTGATGGACCCGCGCGCGCTAGGCGAATTGATCCCGGATTTCGTCGAGCAGGGAGCGCCGCTCGAATCTCCCGTCAAGGAGGACTATTTTCTTTACCTGACAGAGAAGCGCGCGATTCGCTCGCCGCTCACACCGCCGCCGCTCGTCAATCACGGTTATTACATAGTCTCTCTGAATCGTCTGACGGCCTGGCTCAGCGAAAAGTGCGAGGAGGCGGGCGTCAATATCTTTCCTGAATTTCCGGGAGCCGAGATGCTGTACGACGCTGAAGATCGCGTCGTCGGCGTGCGCACAGGCGACAAGGGGATCGATAAGGAGGGGAAGCCGAAGGCTAACTTCGAGCCCGGCGTTGACCTTCGCGCGAAGGTGACTGTGCTCGGCGAAGGGCCGCGCGGGTCGCTGACTAAGCGATTGACCGAGCGGCTTGACCTCAATCGTGGACGCGAGCCGCAGGTCTACAGTCTGGGCATAAAGGAGCTGTGGGAGCTGCCCGACGATCGTTACCCTTTGGGGCGCGTCACGCACACCCTGGGCTATCCGTCGGACGCAAAGACGTATGGCGGCGGCTGGATTTACGGGATGCAGAATCGCATCCTGAACATAGGCTATGTGACCGGCCTGGATTACCGCGACCCGCTGCTGGATCCGCACGCGGAGTTCCAGCGATTCAAACAGCATCCGTTCATTGAGCGCCTGCTCACGGGCGGAAAGATGATTCGCTACGGGGCGAAGACCATCGCGGCCGGGGGCCCGTTCGCGATGCCGCAAATCTACGCGGACGGCGTGCTGCTCGTGGGCGACTGCGCTGGCTTCCTGAATTCGCAGCGCCTGAAAGGAATCCACACGGCGATCAAAAGCGGTATGCTCGCCGCCGAAGCCATCTTCGAGGCGCTGCTCGCCGGGGACTACTCGGCGCGCCAGCTACAGCGCTACGAGCAATTGGTAGAGGAAAGCTGGGTCATGAAGGAGCTGCGCCGGGTCAGAAACTTTCACGCGGGCTTTCGTCATGGGCGGTGGCTGGGGATCGCCAACGCGGGCTTGCAATTTCTGACGGGCGGGCGCTCGTGGGGAATCTTCGACAGGGCGAGCGCCGAGCCCGGACACGAAGCGCTTGAGAAGCTGTCCGCCTATGGCTATCGCGGCGATCGTATAGAGCAGCGCTACGACGGCCTGCGCTTCGACGGCAAGATCACCTTCAACAAGCTGACGGATGTTTACCACGCGGCGGTCGGCCATGATGAAGACCAGCCCGCGCACCTACACGTGCTGGACACAAACATCTGCTCGACGCGCTGCGCAGAAGAGTACGGCAATCCGTGCCAGCGTTTCTGTCCGGCGGCTGTCTACGAGATGGTGGAAGGCGGCGCGGCGGAGGACGGTCGCCGCCGCTTGCAGATCAACTTCTCGAACTGCGTCCACTGCAAGACCTGCGACATAATGGACCCGTACCAGATCATCAACTGGGTGACGCCCGAAGGCGGCGGCGGGCCGGATTACAAGGGAATGTAAAAACAGTGGCCAGTGACGAGTGACAGGTTAAAATATTGTCTTTGCTTGTCACTTGTCACTCGTCGCTGGTCACTGCAATTAAAATGCGGCTCGCGGCGGAATCCCACCGATTGATTGAGACCTTCCTGCGCGAGCGTTTTCATCAAGAGACGCTTGAGCTTCCCGTTATCTTTATTTATCGCGGGCGCGTGGCTCGGTCTGTCACGGGCGCGTTCCGAATCGGGGCGATCACCCTCGGTCGTCATATACTGGTCGCGCCGAAGCTGGTCGAGAGTGATGAGGGCGGGAATCTTGGGATTCCGGGCTGGCTCCTCGCGCATGAAGCGACGCACGTCTGGCAATACGAAAGCGCCGGGTTCCTGGGCTTCCTCATCTCGTACCTCAAAGGATACTGGCGCGCTCTGCGGGCCCAGCCCCGTTGGGGACGAGAGGCGCGTCTGGCCGCCTACCTGGCGATTGAAGAGGAAGCGGAGGCGCGCGAATCGGAAGTGGCCTACGCCCTGTGGGTCGCCAAAGAGCGAGCGCCAGAGACGCGAGGCGCGAAGGCCGACCTGACGGGGCCAGCAGATGAGCGCGGCCAACCTGTTTGAGCGAAGGCAAAAAAGTGGGGACGGAACAGAGAGGCCGACTCCGCCCATGCGATGTGGATGAGACCGGCTCGCGCCAGCGCTTGCGGGCCGAGGCGGCGAAAGCCAGGGCTTTCGGCCGTCTCTTATGTCTCATCCTCTATGATAGAGAACTGTACTTTCCCGCGCTGGACTTCTTCGAGCGCGATG
>DASQYE010000421.1:0-3767 GCA_035639355.1 Pyrinomonadaceae bacterium | reverse complement strand
GGAAGGCGAAGACGGATTCGGGCTCGGTCACGCGCGCATCAGGCCCGAGCGCCTGCCGGAACAGAGATTCGGCCATCGGCGTGACGTACTCATGCGAGAAGCGCACGTCCGCCACGGCGAAGAGCGCATCATTCGGCTTGACCGCTTCGACGCCTACTTGTCCGGCGCGGACGAAAGCGTGGCGCGCGATGATCTTCTCGACGATCGTCATCGGCCGCCGAACGGTTTCCAGCGGCGGAGGCTGGACTGTGCCCGCGAGCCGCGCCTTGTTGTAGTTGAAGAGGCCGCCGTATTCGACGATCGCCGTCGAGATCGGGTCGAGGCCGCGCGTGAACTCTTCGAGCGGAATCTCTTCGCCCCGCCGGATGCGATCTATCAGGCCGAAGTCCGTCGAGGTGAGCAGCCCTATGTTCTGCGAGTTCTGCCCGTAAATCTTCTCTATACTGCGGGCTATGACTAGTTCTATGCCCGCCCACTTTTCGGCATAAGGCGCGGTCTCGCGCGACGAGCCGCACCCCTTCGAGAGACCCGAGACGACGACCGCGAAGCCGCCATTCTTGACCTCGTCCTTCTCGACAGCCCCTTGGCGCATGCCGACGTAAACGTACCGGCCCAGCGTCTCGTCATAATAGAAACAGACCCATCCGGGCGTGATCTCGTCGGTCGAGATATTGCTCATCAAAGGCAGATCAGGATCAAAGCTTAAATCCTCGCCGGCGAGCTGGCGACGTATGAGCGACACGTCGTCGGTCAGGAAGAGGATGCGGCCCTTAAAGCTGATACGGTCGGGGCGCTTGCCTGTCTTTTCTACAGCGGACATGAATACTCCTTAAGTAGGCTTATTTTGAGCGATATATGGAAAAGATAATTATAAACCGAAGCCGTTAAAAAGTCGCTCGCCGCGCACGCGTGGGGCGCGAAGGCCGGAATTTTTGGAAACGTTTTGCGATTTGATATTTAGTGATAAGTACCTCGTCGGAAATCGCCCCGCAGGGGGATTTACCTAAAGAGCAGGTGGGTAGCTCCCCGTACTACCCACCGCAAAACTTCATCAACCCGTCTCGACAGCTTCCCTCAACCGCGAATCTGTTTTGCCACAACCCCGCCGCAGACGCAGGCGCACACGGGAGCGCCCCCTGTGTCCGTTCAGTCGAGTTATTAAACAAACAGAGGGGCCGCTCGCGCCTGTCAAAATAGCGCGCGAGCGGCCCCTCCCTCTGTTGTGGTTCAAGCCAGCCCTTTTTATCTCAGCGGCGGGCGCGGGCTCATTCGGTCTCTACTTTTACTGCAAAGCGCATACGGCATCCTTCACAGAGAAAGAGAGAGATGCCTTACTTAGCGCCCTTCGCCGCCTCCGCCTTGTTCGGCTGCGGCGTGACTCTCAGGTAGGGCTTGAGGGCTTTCCATCCGGCGGGGAATTTCGCCTTCGCGTCCTCGTCCGAGATGGAGGGGACGATAATCACGTCGTCGCCGTCCTTCCAGTTGACGGGCGTGGCGACGCTGTAGTTCGCCGTCAGTTGCAGCGAATCTATGACGCGCAGAATCTCTTCAAAATTGCGACCCGTGCTCGCCGGATAGGTAATCATCAGCTTTACTTTCTTATCCGGCCCGATGACGAAGACGGAACGCACCGTGAAGGTATCGCTCGCGTTCGGATGAATCATGTCATAGAGGTCTGAGACCTTGCGATCGGCGTCGGCGATGACCGGAAAATTCAGGGCCGAGCCTTGAGTCTCTTCGATATCGGCGGCCCATTTCGCGTGCGAGTCGGACGGGTCTACGCTGAGCCCTATGACTTTCACGTTGCGGCGATCGAATTCAGGCTTGAGACGCGCCGCTTCGCCCAGCTCTGTCGTACAGACGGGCGTGAAATCCTTGGGATGCGAGAAGAGCACGGCCCAGCCGTCGCCTATCCAGTCGTGAAAGCTGATCGGCCCCTCTGTTGTTTCGGCTGTGAAATCCGGCGCTGTATCGCCTAAACGAATAGCCATCGTTTGTTTCCTTTCGTCTTACACTGAAATTGTTGAAAATATTGTCTTGCTGGCACACCAACGACGGCGGGCGAGGTGACAGAAGAACTTGATTGGCTTTTACACCCGAACCGTTATCAAGTCAATAGTCGCACACTGGCAGAGATTGCCAAATCGTAAGACATCAGCGCAGAAGTAGAACAGCAAGGCGCGCAGCTCACGCACTAGAACGCAGAGAAAGCCGTCAAGCAGATCGTCGCGCGAGCCCGGAAACGACTCTGACCCGTGACGCTCTGCGCGCCCTCGCCCCGCGCAGTCAGCGCAATTAATGAAACGGACTAGATGCTGTCGAGGCGTCCGGTTGAGTGAGTTTTAGACCGCTAGAAACGAAAGCCCATGCCGACACTGAATTGGAAATTATGGTTAAATTAGAGTTGTGGTCGGCAAGTAAGGGGTTCATTCGTTGGTGAAAGACTTATTACGCACCCGCCAAAATCAGTCCGATCAATCCGATCAGGACTTCCGGTCAACATGATGGCGATTACCGCTCCCAGCAAAGCGATGCCGATCCCCGCCGCGATTTTCTTACCCTTGCTGAATTGCTGTCGCGGGGTAGGCAGGGGTTGTGAGCCGCCGGGAGTCGAAAGAATCTGACCCGCGCTGACCAACTGCGTCCGGTTGCCGACGTTCATCTCCACCTGGCCTGCCTCTACGGAAACCGTCGTCTCGCCGCCGCGCCCGATCTCAACACTGAACGTGGCCGGTTGGCGAGAGTCTGACACGACGGTGGCATCCGTGGTCATGAAACGTGCGGCGACGCCCGAAGGCACAAAGACAGCTAACTGACCGCCTTCGATCATGCCCGTGACCTTATCGTCTGTGAAGTCGAGCTTTAGGGTTGTTTCTGCCGACAGCTTGAGGCGGCTCAAATTACTGAGGGTGAGTATGGAGCGGGAAGCGGCCGTGACGACGCAGGTGCTACCGGGGAAGAAGGTCTGTCCGGAGACGCCCGGAGCGCCATCAACCATGACGCGCCCGAGTGTGGTTAGCTCCCCCGACGGAGGCATTGACGCCCCTCCTGCGGAGACGCCGAGCACGGTAGCCGAATGAAGATTCAAAACCGCTGCGGCGAGACAGAGAAAGGCTGCCCGCCGACAAAATGTGACGACGATCTTTCGCATGTGAGACTCCTTGAACGGATAAGCAGCTCGGTTGCTGAACTCTTTAAGAGGTTTCGGCCGGAGCTTACTTTTACCGCGAGTGACGTGAGGCTGACGAGGGATGGTTCTCGACAGCAGGAAGCGAGGAGTGAGACCGAGCGCACTCTATTCCCGTTGAAAGGTGAATGTCAATAGTTAGCCTGCCGGATTTATAACGCGCCGTCGCCGCGCGCTCTATGAAATCGCCTTCAGCTATCGGCTTGACCCGCACCTTCTTCCTCATGTTTACTGCTTCCACTCGAAAGAGGGCGCAGCATGCTCGAATAAGCCGTAGCAATACCACCTCGCTTGCGCTCTTATTTTAATGAGGCCGGGCTATTTCAATTGAGGAGTTGAAGGATGTCGAAAGAGTTGGCCCAGGGGGAAAGGCTCAAGGCGCGCATCGATCTACTCGAAGAGCACCTGCGGGCCGAGAACGATCATGATCTTGACGCCATTATGGAGACGTTCGGCGGCACGGCGAGGCTCGTCTTGAACGGCTACAGTTTCGGCGACGCAGATGGAATTCGCGCGCTGCACAGAGATTTCGGGTTCGCGGAGGACGGCGGCTTCTCAGACTTGCGCGTGGACGAAAGAC
>DASQYE010000420.1:0-9354 GCA_035639355.1 Pyrinomonadaceae bacterium | reverse complement strand
TCTCGAACCAGCGATAGACGCCGTCTGACCGCCGGAAGCGCTGCACGATATTATAGGGAGTCCCGGACTCTATCGAGCGGGTGAAGACCTCTGCGACGTGCGGGATGTCTTCCGGGTGAACCGTGCCGTTGGTTCCCCAGTGCCTCAGTTCCTCCAACGTCTGGCCGAAGTACTCCAACAACTGGCGGTTGACGACTTCTACGTAGCCCGTCGCTGATAGCAGGCCGACCAGCCCGGGGATGTTGTCCAGGATCAAGCGCGACTCGCGCTCACTTTCGCGCAGGGCTTCTTCCGCCCGACGACGCTCCGCAGTCTCCTTCTGCAACGCCTCGTTGGCTGCGCTAAGCTCCCTTGTTCTTTGTGCGACGCGTTCGTCGGCGACTTGCCTCTGTTCACTCAGGAGCCGTGCTGCCTGTAGCCCCATCGCAGCCTGATTCGCTGCCACGCTCAGAACAAGCCTCTCGGTCTGTTGCGGGAAGTCCGCGCGCCGCGACCCCGCTACAATTACGCCGATCTCACCCTGAAGCCCCAACCGCAGGGGCACGACTGTCATATCCTTGTCCCCAACAGTGCTGCGTACCTGCTTAGGCCATTTCTGTGGGTCATCTCCCAACCGGCGGTTGAACAACTCTCCGATCTCCTGCGGCCCTGCCGTCAGGCTTACGGATTGAGCGACACGGGACATCTCAATGGGAGCCTCGCCGACTAGAGTTGCCAACCGGACATAGACGAGATCCAGGTCGAGCGTATTGAGGAGCAAATCGAACAGGGTATGAGCAATCTCGGATTGTTCCCCGCCGCTCCAAACGGCGGGATTGGCGATGGTGCCAACCAGATCATTAATGCAGCGCTCAAGGTGCTTAATCTCTTCGGCTGAATGTCCGAGTTGCACTTCCATGCTTACACTGCCTTAGGCGCGGTCTGTTTGGCTCGCCAATTCTCGAAGCTCACTCAAGAACTCCTCAGGCGGCACAAAGAATGGATTCTGCTGAAGGCTGCCGGCGATTCCGGACTTAGAACTTTCTAGAATGTTCTCAAAGACGCCAGCCTGCGACATATACCTGCGGATGCATACAATACTTTGGTATCGGTCTCGGGCCAGGCCGCGGCGCCCGCCCGAGCATTCACGCTGACATGAGATACATGCTCATCTTTATATGATGTGAAGGTATCAGTCAATACCAAGGTATCGACCGATACCTTCGTCTAATAGACGTGCCTTCACGCCTGTGGTCTACTCCCGCACGTTATCGCATCCGAATGAATCCGGCACGCGCATCGGACTGTTTTTCAGCATGGAGACTGCAATGAGAGTGGTTAAAGCTGCCGCAGTTCAACTGAGCCCCGTCCTGTATAGCCGCGAGGGAACGGTCGAAAGGGTCGTGCGGAAGATCCGCGAGCTTGGCCAACAGGGCGTGCAGTTCGCCACCTTCCCGGAGACAGTAGTCCCTTACTACCCGTACTTTTCGTGGGTCCAGACTCCTTTCCAGAACATCACAGGACCCGAGCAGCGGAAGCTGCTCGATCAGGCAGTGACGGTGCCGTCCCCCTCCACGGAGGCCATCGGCGAAGCCGCCAGGCAGGCGGGTGTCGTCGTGTCCATAGGCGTGAACGAGCGTGACGGCGGAACCCTTTACAACACCCAACTTCTCTTCGACGCAGACGGCACCTTAGTCCAGAGGCGCCGCAAAATCTCGCCCACCTATCACGAGCGCATGATCTGGGGCCAGGGAGACGGCTCCGGCCTGCGCGCTGTAGATAGCAAGGTGGGCCGCATCGGTCAGCTCGCCTGCTGGGAGCATTACAACCCTCTGGCGCGGTACGCGATGATGGCCGACGGCGAACAGATCCACTCCGCGATGTATCCGGGCTCCATCTTCGGTGACCTGTTCTCCGAGCAGACAGAGGTCAACATCCGGCAGCACGCGCTTGAGTCCGCGTGCTTTGTCGTCTGCGCGACCGCCTGGCTTGACGCCGATCAGCAGGCGCAAATCATGAAAGATACCGGGTCCAGCATCGGCCCAATCTCCGGCGGCTGCTTCACCGCCATAGTAGCACCCGACGGAACCCTCTTGGGCGAGCCCATCCGCTCGGGCGAAGGTGTCGTCATCGCAGACCTCGATTTCACGTTGATCGACAAGCGCAAGCATCTGATGGACTCACGCGGCCACTACAGCCGGCCCGAATTGCTCAGTCTCCTAATCGACCGCACCCCGGCCGCGCATGTTCACGAACGAGCTGTGCACCCTAAGTTAGCCGCAGAGCAGGGCTCGGAGGGTCTTCTGACCACAGTTGCATAAAGCTGGAAATTGGAGCGAGAGAAATGCCAACGATAGAGGTCACAGTCCGAAGAATCAGCATCGTCTCGCCTCGGCCGTTCAAGGAGACCGCGCAAAGGCTTACTGCGACCATAGGCCGTCCGGATATGAATGCGTTCCGCAACGCGCTCGCTACGACAACAACCCTCGCCGAGCTTGAAGAAGTGGTTCAAGAGGCGGTCGGGTCATCAGACCTGATGGAGTTCGTCAGGTTTGACGCGGGCGAAGTCCTGCGAAAGGAACGGGGCGGACAAGGGCCGAAGATCCTCCGCCTCGTCGTGGGCAATCCGCTCATCATGAAGGAGATGGCGAAGACCATTCCCGATGCGGCGTCGTACGCGCCGGTAACGATCCTCGTCGACGAGCGCTCTGACGGAGTGCACTTGTCCTACGACTCTATGGCGAGCCTCCTCGCTCCCTACGGGAGTCAGGAAGCTCTCTTGGTCGCCAGGGATCTCGACGCCAAGATCGAGCGGCTGCTCGAGACGGCGGCGCGGTGACGGACGGCGTAGGAGGAAATAGATGGCAAATCCCATTCTGGTCACAGGTGCGGCGGGCCGCTACGACCGGATGTCGGACGATGTGCGCACGCTAACAGGGAAAGGGCCGCTCAGCGTGCAGGAGATGGTCAGGAGGAATGCGGCCGAATTCACCACGCTGGTAAAAGATGCCCGAGTGTCTTCGGATGCTCGCGCTCAACCGATCTGACTATCGAATGAGACAGGTGACTTACCCGGTCGTGCTGCCGCATTCGATGCCAGGAAACAACCAAACGGAAGGGAGAAGTCCTATGCCATACGTTACCGTAGGTCAGGAAAATTCACGCGACATCAATCTTTACTACAAGGACTGGGGCGCGGGGCAGCCCGTTGTTTTCAGTCACGGCTGGCCGCTCTCGGCCGACGCCTTTGAAGACCAGATGCTCTTTCTAGCCGAGCGCGGCTTCCGTTGCATCGCCCACGACCGCCGTGGGCACGGTCGCTCAGATCAGCCGTGGGCTGGCAACGACATGGACACTTATGCCGACGACCTGGCAAAGCTCGTCGAGGCGCTCGATCTCTCGGACGCTATCCTCGTCGGCCACTCCACGGGCGGCGGCGAGGTGGCGCGCTATATCGGTCGCCATGGCACAGCGCGAGTGGCAAAAGCCGTGTTCATCGGCGCAGTACTGCCGTTCATGCTCAAGACGGAAGCGAACCCCGCCGGCCTGCCGATTGAAGCATTCGACCAGATCCGCGCGGGCGTTGTGGCAGACCGCTCGCAGTTCTTCAAAGACTTGAGCGCGCCTTTTTATGGGGCGAATCGCGAGGGCGCAAAAGTCTCTGAGGGTTTACGCGACTCTTTCTGGCTGCAAGGGATCATGGCCGGACACAAGGCCGTTTTCGATTGCATCAGGGCCTTCTCGGAAACGGACTTCACCGAAGACCTGAAGAAGATCGACGTGCCGACGCTCATACTTCATGGCGATGACGATCAGATAGTGCCGATTGCCGCCTCGGCTCTGCTCTCCGCCAAACTTGTCAAAGGCGCAAAGCTCAAAGTGATTCCTGGCGCGCCGCACGGCATGTGCTCGACGCTGAAAGAGCAGATCAATACGGAGCTACTGGCGTTTTTGCAGCAACGCAGTGAAGCGACGGCTTAAGTATTGTCGGGCCTTCACGCAGGCATTGCTGCAAGAGGTCTCCGACAAAGACAAAAGCCCTTGCTATCTGGGGTTGCGTCGTCGCGCCGGTAGCAACTCCTGCTTTTCAACACCGGCTGGAAATTCATCAGGAGGATTTATGTCAACGACAAAATTAGCACCAGCACCGATGAAGGCCGCGCAGCTATCTGCACCGGGAGCGGATTTCCAAATAGTCGAACGCGAGATTCCTGACCCTGCCGTAGGGCACGTGCGCATCAAGGTGCAGGCCTGTGGCGTCTGCCACAGCGACGTGTTCACGAAAGAAGGCTCGTGGCCCGGCGGCATTCAATACCCACGCGTCCCCGGACATGAAATCGTCGGTCGTATAGATGAAGTGGGCGCAGGTGTTTCCGGGTGGACGAAGGGGCAGCGCGTAGGCGTCGGCTGGCACGGCGGCCACGACGGCACGTGTACCCCTTGCCGCCGAGGGGATTTTCGTAACTGCCAAAACCTGAAGATAGCCGGCATCAGCTACGATGGCGGATACCAGGAGTACATGGTGGCCCCTGTGGAGGCGCTGGCTGCGATACCGGAAAGCCTGAGTGACACTGAAGCGGCGCCTCTGCTCTGCGCAGGGATGACCACCTTCAACGCATTGCGGCACAGCGGCGCCGGCCCGGGCGACCTCGTCGCGGTGTTGGGCGTCGGCGGCCTGGGCCACCTCGGGATTCAATTCGCGAACAAGTTCGGTTACAGGGTGGCGGCCATAGGGCGCGGCCCCGAAAACGCGGCGCTCGCGAAGAAACTCGGTGCGAGCCTTTACATCGACAGCCGGGCGACGAACGCGGCAGAAGAGCTGCAAAAACTGGGCGGAGCGCGGGTGATTTTAGCTACAGCCCCCAGTTCAAAGGCGATGTCCGGTTTGATCGACGGGTTGGGGACGAACGGCAATCTTATGGTTATAGGCGCGGATTTCGCTCCCATTGAGGTCACGCCGCTACAGCTCATCACCGGGACTCGAACCATCCAGGGCTGGTCAACGGGGTCGTCGATTGATGCCGAAGACACGCTGCGCTTCAGTGAGCTGTCCGGTGTGCGCCCCGTGATTGAGACTTACCCGCTCGAAAAGGCGGCGGAGGCTTACGCGCGCATGATCAGCGGCAAAGCGCAGTTCCGTGTTGTTCTGACGTTGTGACGCTGGCTGATTCACGTTGGATATGGCTAGGGATGAGGTCTCCCGGGTTGGTGCCAGGATTTGTCGTATAAGAGGTAGAAAATGGTCGAAGAAATTAACCATGAGCGCCGCCGCTTTCTTGGCACTGCGGCCATGACCTTCGCCGCGCTCCGCCTCGGAATGATGGGTTCGGCGCAGGCACAGTCAGGCGAAACCAAACCGGTGGCTCTGCCTACGATTCAGCCGGGGACTAACACGTCGTTCGGCTCACTGAAGCAGATAGAGGCCGGCGTACTGAACGTCGGGTACGCTGAGGCTGGCCCTGCCAGTGGCCCTCCGGTAATTCTCCTGCACGGCTGGCCCTACGACATTCACAGCTATATGGATGTCACATCACTACTGGCATCAAAAGGCTACCGTGTGATCGTCCCATTTTTGCGCGGGTACGGCACGACGAGCTTCCTTTTAAATGAAACTTTGCGTAACGGACAGCCATCGGCACTTGCTCTCGACACCATCCATTTGATGGATGCACTCAAGATCAAGAGGGCGATCATCGGCGGTTTTGATTGGGGCGCGAGGACGGCCAATATTATGGCTGCGCTTTGGCCCGAACGCTGTAAAGCACTTGTCTCCGTAAGCGGCTATCTAATCGGCAGCCGCGAGGCCAACAAGATGCCGTTACCGCCGAAGGCCGAACTCGAATGGTGGTATCAATTCTATTTCGCGACCGAGCGTGGGCGCGCAGGCTACGAAAAGTACCGCCGTGATTTTAACAGGCTCATCTGGCAGCTCGCTTCGCCGAAGTGGAACTTCGATGATGCGACCTTTGAGCGAAGCGCAGCGTCCTTCGATAATCCGGATCACGTCCAAATAGTGATTCATAATTACCGCTGGCGGCTCGGCCTGGCCGAAGGCGAGCAGAAGTATGACGATTTTGAAAAGCGGCTCGCCGCGTCTCCCGTAATCTCCGTGCCTACCATCACCATGGAGGGTGATGCCAACGGCGCGCCGCACCCGGAACCCAGCGCCTACGCTAAGAAATTCTCGGGCAAATACGCGCACCGGCTCATTAAGGGAGGCGTCGGGCACAACCTGCCGCAGGAAGCCCCGGAGGCGTTTGCCAGGGCCGTAATAGAGGTTGACGGTTTCTGAATTGATTGTGAAATGTACCAATCAGTGGCTAAGATTTGTCTTAACTGTTATCGGTAGAGAATCCTTGCGATAGGAGTAGGGAGAACATTTTTATGCCGTACAATCAGCTATCAGACGAGGAAAAGCGAGTCATCGTCCGCAAGGGAACGGAAAGGCCGTTTACCGGCGAATACGACGACCTCTTCTCGCCCGGCACCTTTATCTGCCGGCGCTGCAATAATCCGCTCTATTCGGCGGAGGCCAAATTCCATTCGGGCTGCGGCTGGCCGAGCTTCGATGATGAATTCCCGGACAGCGTGGACCGCCATCTAGATGAGGATGGACGACGCATAGAGATTCTTTGCGCCCACTGTCATGGACACCTAGGACACGTCTTCGAGGGCGAAGGCTTTACCGATAAAGATACCCGCCATTGCGTTAACTCCCTCTCCATTAGATTCATTCCGGAAGGCAACGAGCTGCCGCCCGTGCTCGACGCCAACTAAAGCCGAATGCTGTTTTTTTAATAATCTCGACGGCGCTGAAGCGACGGTTATGAGCGCCGAATTCACTGAGGAATCTAGAAGCAGTCCCATCGCCTCGCGTATTTATGAGACTGCTTCTAACCTGAGTAAGCCTAGCGGACTGTCTCACGCTACCCGCAGTGCTTTTCTGTATTCAAAGCAGAGAGCAAATTCCAAAATCGTCTTTCATCGTCTCTCAGACTAATACCAAGGTATCGACCGATACCTTCGTCTAATAGATTCGCTCTCACGCCTGTGGTCTACTCGCCTCCGTTATCCCATCACGAAGAACCGAGTCAGCGAGACCAGCAGTTTTCATTAAGGAGAACATTTCATGCATCTCGAAAAAGCACAACACACTATCAGCGCCCATGTCACGCGAATCTTTGGCTCCCTGTCTCGATTCTTCGTCGTGCTCTTGGCGACAGCGATGGCTCTGGCACCGCCCGCTACTGTGCTCGCTCAACAACCTGCCCCGGTGGGTGCACAGGCTACAAAGCCAATTAATGCAATCGCCACAGAAGGCGATTCCATCCGCCCTTTCCGCGTTAACGTCCCGCAAGAGGCGCTTGATGACCTCCGCCGGCGTATTGCTGCCACACGTTGGCCTAGCCAGGAGACGGTCACAGATAGCTCGCAGGGCGTGCGGCTCGCGACTATCCAGGCACTCGCGCGCTATTGGGCGACTGACTACGACTGGCGAAAGGTCGAAGCGAGGCTCAACGGCTTGCCGCAGTTCGTCACGACCATTGACGGCGTAGACATTCATTTCATCCACGTTCGTTCCAAAAATAAGAATGCATTACCGCTCGTCGTCACGCACGGATGGCCCGGCTCTATCATCGAGCAGTTGAAGATCATCGAGCCGCTGACGAACCCAACAGCTTATGGCGGGAGTGCGTCGGACGCCTTCGACGTAGTGATTCCGTCGCTGCCGGGCTACGGCTTTTCAGGGAAGCCGACCGCGACCGGCTGGGACCCCGCCCGCATCGCCCGTGCATGGGTCGTGCTGATGAAGCGCCTCGGGTACACGCGCTTTGTGGCGCAAGGCGGCGACTGGGGGAACGCGGTCACGGAGCAGATGGCGTTGCTTGCGACGCCGGGATTGCTCGGCATCCACACCAACATGCCCGCCACCGTTCCGGCCGACATCGCGAAGGCGCTCCAGTTCGGCGAGCAGCCGCCTTCGGGGCTCTCGGCCGAGGAGAGGCGCGCGTGGGATCAGCTCGACTTCTTCTACAAGCACGGGCTTGGCTACGCGCAGGAGATGGCGAACCGCCCGCAGACGCTCTACGGGATTGAGGATTCACCCGTCGGCCTGGCCGCCTGGATGCTCGACCACGACGCGCGAAGTTACGAGCTCATCGCGCGCGTCTTCGACGGGCAGGCAGAGGGCCTGACGCGGGACGACGTGCTCGACAACGTCACGCTCTACTGGCTGACGACCACGGCGGTCTCTTCGGCCCGTCTCTATTGGGAGAACAAGCTCAACTTTTTCGCCCCGAAGCACGTCGCCATCCCTGTGGCCGTCAGCGTCTTTCCGGATGAGATATATTCAGCTCCTCGTAGCTGGGCGGAGCGGGCGTACCCCAGACTCATCTACTACAACAGGCTCGCCAAAGGCGGACACTTCGCTGCGTGGGAGCAGCCGCAATCCTTCAGTGAAGAGCTTCGCAAGGCGTTCAGATCGCTGCGCTAGCTGGCTCCCATCTGCGCACAAACCAAAAATTTCTAAAACTACGCGAAAGGATGACACCATGATTCGATCAGAAGTTACGCAAAGAGAGAGCGAGCAGGCACCTGACGGCGGTATGTCCGGTAAGGCAACTCTTATGTCAACAACGCCCGGTTTCAATCGCCGTCGCTTCTGCGGTGTTGCGGCGGCAGCCGTCGCTGCGCTAGGTCTTCAAGGTTTGACCGGGAAGGTAAAAGCTGTGACTGATGTTAGGAATGAAGTCGCACAACAGACGGGCGGCGAGAAAACCGGTATTCGGACCTTTAAGGTGACTGTTCCGGAAGCGGAACTTACAGAGATGCGCAGGCGCATCAAAGCGACAAGGTGGCCCGAGCGGGAAACTGTCACGGATAGCTCTCAAGGCGTGCAACTCGCGGCCATTCAGGCACTCGCGCGCTATTGGGCGACTGACTACGACTGGCGAAAGGGCGAGGCCAAATTGAATGCCTTCCCGCAGTTCATGACCAATATTGATGGACTCGATATTCATTTCATCCACGCCCGCTCGAAAAATCCTAACGCTTTGCCGCTCATCGTCGCGCACGGCTGGCCCGGCTCTATCATAGAGCAGTTAAAGATCATCGAGCCGCTGACAAACCCCACGGCACATGGCGGACGCTCCGAAGACTCGTTCGACGTTGTGATCCCTTCAATGCCTGGTTACGGGTTTTCTGGCAAGCCGACGAGCACCGGCTGGGGCCCCGAGCGCATGGCGCGAGCCTGGGCAGAGCTGATGAAGCGGCTAGGTTATACGCGTTATGTCGCCCAGGGAGGAGACTGGGGCGCGTTTGTCGTAGACCAGATGGGCTTGCAGGCACCCGCAGGACTGCTCGCCATCCACACCA
>DASQYE010000419.1:0-6731 GCA_035639355.1 Pyrinomonadaceae bacterium | reverse complement strand
CGACCGTGCGCACATCCACCGGCACGTCATCATCATCATCGTCGTCCATTTCATCGTCGGCCATCTCAATCTCGCTCGATTCAGGCTCGTCGCTGATTACGTCATCGAAAAAATCATTGTTCTCGCTCATGGGTTCAACATATCTCCAAATAGAATCTCTCTCTCTCTCGAAGAAGAGGGGTGAATAAACATCCGTCGATCTGACGCGCTGCTCTGCGCCGCTTAATTCAAGAGCCTAACTCATAGGGCGCTCAGAGCGTACCATCCAACCCTATCACAAAACCTCAGCCGCGCGTTAACTGGCGATACCGGATGCGATGCGGCTGATCTGCGGCGGCCCCCATGCGCGCGCGGCGATCCGCCTCGTAAGCGGAGTAGTTCCCCTCGAACCATGCGACCTTGCTCTCTCCTTCAAAGGCAAGGATGTGGGTGGCGATGCGGTCCAGGAACCAGCGGTCGTGGCTGATAACCACGGCGCAGCCTGCGAAATTCTCAAGCGCTTCTTCGAGCGCCCGCATCGTGTTCACGTCCAGATCGTTGGTCGGCTCGTCGAGCAGCAACACGTTTGCCCCCTGCTTTAGAACCTTCGCCAGGTGAACGCGGTTGCGCTCGCCCCCGGAGAGCGTGCCGACCCTCTTTTGCTGGTCTGCGCCGCCGAAGTTGAAGCGGGCGACGTAGGCGCGCGAGTTGACCTGCCGTGCGCCGAGCGTGATGGTGTCGAGGCCGTCGGAAATCTCTTCCCAGACGGTTCTTTCGGGCGCGAGAGTGTCGCGGCTCTGATCTACGTAGGCCAGCACGACAGTCTCGCCAGTGCGGATAGAGCCTGAGTCGGGTTGCTCCTGGCCCGTAATCATCCTGAAGAGCGTCGTCTTGCCCGCGCCGTTCGGGCCGATGACGCCGACGATTCCGCCCGGTGGCAATGAAAACGACATTGCATCCATCAGCAGTCGCTCGCCGAAGGCTTTCGTCACGCCGTCGGCCTCGATCACAACCTGGCCGAGGCGTGGGCCGGGCGGAATATAAATCTCCAACTCCTGGGCGCGTTTTTCGCTCTCCTGGCTCAAGAGCGCCTCGTAGGAATTGATGCGAGCCTTGCTCTTGGCCTGGCGGCCTCTCGGCGACATCCTTATCCACTCCAGCTCGCGTTCGAGCGTTTTTTGTCGCTCCGTCTCGCTCTTCTCCTCCTGCTGCAAGCGTATGCGCTTCTGTTCGAGCCAGGAGGAATAGTTGCCCTGCCAGGGAATGCCATGCCCGCGATCAAGCTCAAGAATCCAGCCCGCTACGTTGTCGAGAAAGTAGCGGTCGTGTGTGACGGCGATGATCGTCCCCGCGTATTGCTGAAGGTGATGCTCAAGCCATGCGACCGACTCTGCGTCCAGGTGGTTCGTCGGTTCGTCCAGGAGCAGTATGTCCGGCTTTTGCAGGAGCAGGCGGCAGAGGGCGACGCGACGGCGCTCGCCTCCCGAAAGCACTTTGACCGGAGTGTCGCCCGCCGGGCAGCGAAGGGCGTCCATGGCCATCTCAAGTCTTGAATCGAGCGCCCACGCATCCACAGCATCCAGCTTCTCCTGCACAGCGCCCTGGCGCTCCAGGAGCGCCGCCATCTCGTCGTCCGACATCGGCTCGGAGAAACGCTCGTTGATACGGTCGTACTCTTTGAGCAGGTCAACCACCTCCTGCACGCCCTCTTCGACGGTCTCGCGCACGGTCTTGGTCTCGTCCAGGCGCGGCTCCTGCTCCAAAAATCCGACCGTATGGCCTGGAGAGAGAACCGTCTGCCCTGTGAACTCCTTATCGACTCCGGCGAGGATGCGTAGCAGAGAGCTTTTGCCCGAGCCGTTGAGGCCGATGACCCCTATCTTCGCGCCGTAAAAATATGATAGATAGATGTCCTTCAGGACGGCTCTTTTATCGTAGTTCTTGCCGACTCCGACCATGGAGTAGATGACTTTGTTGGCAGCTGTGCTCATTCGTGTTTAACTGAAACCTCCCTAAGAGATGTTGGACGCGATAAAGGGTCTGAAAAGAAACACAGAAGCATACTGCGGGACGGGATTGTTTTCAATCGAGAAGCGACGTGCGAGCTGCTTACGTAGCGCTCTGCACAGCTTCAATCCGACTTTCAGCGTGAAGCAGAGAAACGCGCCGGTCTGGTGGGAAGCGTCTGAACCACCCTATCAAGAAAAGAACGCCTTGCCGGGTTACGTACAGCGTAGAGAAACCCGGTAAGGCGTTTTCTAGTGTTCGGCTTTTTGATGCTTTGCTTTTAGAGAGCCAAGCGAAGCTCTTCCGGCGGAGGTTTTGCTTGATCGTGAAGTTCTATCTGCTCTTAGCGGCCCGGCCTCTACCAGATTTGGCACCCGATTTCTTGCCGCCTTTGCCGGACGACCCCTTTTTCGACCCCTTGCCGCTTGCGCCCCTCTTCTTCCCTGCGCCGCTTGATCTCTTCTTGCCTGAACCCGCTCCGCTTCTGCCTGAAGATGCAGCGCGAACGCGCCTGCCCAGACGACCCTCGCCCTGTATTAAATCTCCGGACATCAGGTAATCATAACTGCGGCGGACGACGTTGCGCGCCACGCCTAGCGAATCGGCCAGCGTGCGTTCGCTCGGCAGCAGCTCACCGGCCGCCAGCGCTCCTGTATTGATTAGCCCACTGATCTGATCGGTGATCTGCCTGGTCAGTGATTCCGGACTTGTTCTGTTGACGCGGACTTTGAGTTTACTCACGGAAGTGGTCCTCCTTAGTGGCCCGTATTCTATGCGCCTATACACTGAGCGTCAATGAATATATTGGCTTAAACCGAAGGAATATTCGGGTCCCGATAGCAGCCCTTTTGACCCCCTACATGCTCAACCGTCGAGCCTCGATTTTAATCGTCTTGATGAAAGGCCGCGAGCGCCCGCATCCTGGGAAATAGTATGGCGCGGACGTATCATTGCGAGGTTGAACAAGCGAGGGCGGCCTGTGAGCTGCTGCCGTTTCCAGCGAGCGCCGAAAGGCCCGTCGAGCCCTTTTTGAGACCGCGCGCGGCTAGCGCCTTTTGAGGGCGGATAACGCCTCGAACGGGCGAAAATGATTGAGCCGAAAAAAATATTTACAAGGGAGTGGTAATAAATCTACGTGGACGACGTTATTACTGGTAGAGACAGCGTGAAGGAGGAGGACGACGTGCCAGCAACTGCGACGCACTTGAGACCGCTCCCCGACCCGCCGGACGAGTTGGAGAGCCTGTTTCGCCAGCATAACGATCAGATTTTTCGCACCGCTTACAGGATTACGGGCAGCGCCTCGGACGCCGAGGGCGTATTGCAAACCGTCTTTCTTCGCCTCGTGCGTCGCGCGGAAGGCCATGAGCTTGCGCCGAGCCCAGCGGCTTATCTCAAGCGCGCCGCCGTAAACGCCTCTCTGGACTGTTTGCGAAGCCGCAGGGACACGCCATCCGTCGCTCTGGAAGAGATCGGGCCGGAGACGATCGTGAGCCAGGCTTCCGGCCCCGAGGCGCTGCATGCAGACCGCGAGCTTCGTCTATTGATACGGCAGGCGGTCGGGCGTCTTGGCCCTAAGGCCGCCGAGTTTTTCGCCCTTCGCTACTTCGAGGGCTACGGTAATCGAGAGATAGCGGAGATGCTCGGCACGTCGCAAATGGTCGTCGCCGTCATCCTGCACCGCTCGCGCGCGCGCCTGCGCAAAGAGATAGGCCAGTATTTGGAGAAACATCATGAAGCATAATAATAAGTATAACGAAAAAGAGGCGGACGCGCTTTTGGACCGGGTGACGGCCAGTATACGCGACGAGGAGATTGATTCGGCGCTGATTAGCAGTGCGGCCGCGCGCGCCTGGTCGCGGCTTTCGGTCGAGCGGACATCTGCCGCCGCCGCCGAGATCGCCCCCGCCAAGCTGATAGAGGGTTGCGCTGATTTCCAGACGTTGATCCCGGCCTACGTGCGCGGCGATTTGTCTGAGGCGCGCGCCCTGCTGTTTGAGGATCACACGCACGAGTGCATCCCATGCCGCAAAGCGCTCAAGCAGGCTCGCACTTCGGCCACGCCCGCGCCGCGTCGCGCCGAATACACGTCCGGCGCAGCCAAAGGCTCCGCGCCTGCCGCGCCCTGGCGTTGGGCCATCGCCGCCACGCTCGTCCTAGGCTTCGGTCTCGCCGCCTTCACGGTCTTTCATCGCTACTCAAATTCGGGTGCGGCGCGCGCCATCGTTATAGAGATAAGCGGCCCGGTTTATAGCGTCTCCGATACGGATAGCCGTCCCGTCAGGGCGGGCGAAGAGATACCCAAAGGCGAGAAGATACGCACGGCCAAGGATGCTTACGCTGTCGTCAGGCTCGAAGACGGCTCTCTCGTCGAGACGAAAGAGCGCTCGGAGTTCTCCGTCTCGGAAAACTCGCAGGGCGTTACGCTTCACCTGGATCGCGGGAACGTGATCGTTCAGGCCGCAAAGCAGCGCCAGCGTCACCTCTACGTCGCCACGCCGGACTCGCTCGTCTCCGTCACGGGCACTATCTTCTCCGTCAATAGCGGGACGAAGGGGTCGCGCGTCTCCGTGGTCGAGGGCGAGGTTCACGTCAATCATGCCGGGTCGGAGCGCGTGCTGCACCCAGGCGACCAGACGACGACGCAGGCGAGCCTTGAGCTTGTCCCCATCAAGGACGAGATCGCATGGAGTCGCCAGTCGGAAAGGTACGTAAAACTCCTCTCAGACCTCGCGGCAATGCGCAATGAGGTTAACGCCCGCGTAGCGCAGCCGGAGGTGCGTTTCTCCACGCGCTTCCTAGACCTGCTGCCTGAGGGAACGGTGCTTTATGCTGCGCTGCCGAACATCAGCGTCAGCCTTAGCGAATCGCACAAGATCATGCAGGAGCGCATCAACCAGAATCCCGCGCTCCGCGAATGGTGGGACGCCGAGCAGGCGAAAGAGCGCGGCGGCCCCAGATTGGATCAGATGATCGGACAGATACGCGAGTTCGGCGAATACCTGGGAGACGAGATCGTCGCCTCCGCCGAGATGAACGAACGGGGCGAGCCGGACAATTTCCTGGTCCTGGGCGAGCTGAAGAATTCGGAGGGCTTTCGCCCCTACGTCGAGCAGAAGATCAAGGCGATTAACCTAGCGGTCAAGAACGGGCCCACGGTGCGCATCGTTGACGACCCGCAGAGCGCCGCCGCCTCGCCGTCGCCAGCCGGGGATGCCGGGCCGCATAACGAGATACTGGTCTGGATTCAGAAGGATTTCTTTGCCGCCGCTCCGAAGCTTGAGCAGCTGCAAAAGCTTCAGACGGCCACGGCGTCTGCGGGTGCGCGCCCCTTCGCCGCGACGCCCTTCTATTCGCGCATCGCAGAGACCTACCGCGAGGGCGCGGGACTCGTCGTTGCCGCCGATCTTGAGAAGATAATAGCCAGCGCCGTGCGTCGCAGCGAAGCGTCTAAGGACGAGGCCACGCGCATCGAGGCGTATCGCAAACTCGGCCTTCTGGACTTGAAACATTTCATCGTCGAGCAAAGGGAAGCGGAGGGCAAGACACAGAGCCGCGCCAGCCTGACCTTCAACGAGGGACGACGCGGCATCGCTTCATGGCTCGCCGCGCCGGGGCCTATGGGCGCTCTGGAATACGTCTCGCCCGACGCGAACGTGGTCGCTGCTTTCGTCGTCAAAGAGCCCACGGCGCTGGTCGATGACCTGCTGGGGTTCCTTGAGACGGCTTCGCCCGATCTGCGTAAGAAACTGCAAGAGATGGAAGCCAGCCAGGGATTGAATATCCGTAACGATTTCGCCACTCCGCTCGGCGGCGAGTTCGCCTTCGCCATCGACGGCCCGATACTTCCCGCGCCTTCCTGGAAGATGGTCTTCGAGGTCTACGATCAGTCTCGGCTTCAGCAGACCTTCGAGCGCGTCGTGGAGCAGTTGAACCGGCGGGCCGCCACCGAAGGCAGGGCTGGGTTGCAGTGGGAGCGCACCGAAGACGGGGGCCGCACCTTCTACGCCTTGAAGTCGGGCGCTTTCGGCCTTGAGGTTCACTACGCTTACGCGGGCGGCTACCTTGTGGCCGCGCCGAGCCGGGCGCTGGTCGATCGCGCCATACGCTATCGCGAGTCTGGCTACACGCTCTTGCGCTCGCCGCGCTTCACGGCCGGATTGCCCGCCGACGGGAACGCCAACTTCTCCGCGCTCCTCTATCATGACCTGGCTCCCTTGATCGAGCCGCTGGCCGAGCGGGTGGCGAAGTCGAAGAGCTTGCCCGAAGACCAGCAGCAGGCTATCAGGGCGCTAGGGGCGACCCAGCCGCCGACGCTCGCCTATGCCTACGCGCAGGGAGACCGGATCGTGCTCGCCTCGAATACCGAAGGCGGCCCCTTCGGCTTGAGCCCGAGCAGCATCCTGGGTCTGCCCAACGCCTTCGCCATCCAGCACATCATGCACGAGGCGATGAGCGAGAAGAACTCTAAGCGCTGACGAGCTTAAAAACGCCGGCTGGAGAGGGAACTCGCGCCCCCCCGGCCGGCGTAACTCTGCTTGACCTTTGCAGCGAGAGAGACAGAGAATCGACGTTTGATGAATCCGGTTATCGATCTAGAAGGATTGGGAGTTCAATTCGGCGGCCGACCGATCCTGAAAGACCTGCGCGGCTCGCTCAGGGGCCGCGCCATAGGTCTGCTCGGCCCCAACGGCGCGGGCAAGACCACGCTGATCCACACGCTGCTCGGGTTTCACCCGCCTTCT
>DASQYE010000418.1:0-15997 GCA_035639355.1 Pyrinomonadaceae bacterium | reverse complement strand
CCGAACAGGTCAACGGCGACGCCTACTGCATAGTGCGGCGCGGCGGGCGCACGCTGCTCGCTGTGATAGACGGGCTCGGCCACGGGCAGGGCGCGAAGGAGGCATCGGATGTTGCGCGTGATATGCTGGACGAGTGGATGGGCGAGCGGCCGGACGAGCTTCTGTGGGCGGCGCACGACGCCCTGCGCGCGACGCGCGGCGCCGTCATGGGCATCGTAGTCCTGGATCACGATGAAGAGCGTTTTCATTATTCGGGCGTCGGCAATATAGCGGTGCGCGTCTACGGCGCGCCCGAGCAGATCGCCCCGATCTCGGCCAACGGTACGCTCGGGATGCGTCTCGGGAGTCTGCGCCTGTGGAGTCACCCCTGGACGGACGGCGCGACCGTTCTCATGGCGAGCGATGGGGTGAGCGAGTCCTGGGACATGGAAGCTTACCCTGGGCTGCTCAAGAGAAGTCCGCAGATGATGGCAGGCATTCTGATGCGCGACTACGGGCGCGATGCGGATGATGCTACGGTGCTGGTCGTCAGGTAAGTAGCGGGACAGCCGGCTTTCCCGTTTCCAGTTGTGTCGGCCCATCATCGGCTACAGACCGCTTTTGTATGAAAGACATAACTTCAACCCGGCTCGGCGACGTGTATGTCCGCCGCGAGGCCGATATAGTTAAGGTGCGCGAGCGCGTGCGTAGTCTGGCGCGCGAGCTGGGCTTCGACTCGACGACGCAGATCAAGATCACGACGGCTGTTTCCGAGGTGACACGCAATATTTACGAGTACGCCAAATCGGGCGCGATCACGCTCGCGCTGGCCGAGCGGGGCGCGGACGTGGGGCTGCTGGTGACGGCGCGCGACGACGGGCCCGGAATAGACGAGACGACGTTGCGCGCCATCATGCGCGGCACTTATCGCTCGTCTTCGGGCCTCGGCGTAGGGCTTTCGGGCACGCGCAAGCTGATGGACGAGTTCGACATCAAGACCGGCGAGGGAGAGGGCACGCGCGTCTCTGTCGTCAAGTGGATGCCGCGCGCCGCCGCCGAACAGGCGAAGGGCCGCGTCGAGAGATTGCGCGCGCTCTTCGGCACGGAGGCGGACGATTCCGCCATCGAAGAGCTGCAACAACAGAACCGCGATTTCGTGGCCGTGCTCGCCGAGCTGGAAGAGAAGCGCGAGCAGCTTGAACGACTGAACCAGCAGCTTAACGAGACCAACCGCGAGTTGAACGAGGCCAACGTGAAGCTGCGCGAGTTGTCGGAGATGAAGGAGGAGTTCCTGGCCCTGACGACGCACGACCTGCGCTCGCCCTTGACGGTCATCAGCGGCGTCATCAGTTTTTTCACCTCGGGCCGCCTCGGCAAGCTCTCGCCCGAGCAGCAGAACATGGTCGCCATGATGGAGCGAAACGCGCAGAGCTTGATCGAGCTTATCAACGACCTGCTGGACGCCTCCAAGCTGGAATCGGGCACGCTGCGCCTGGACGTTGCCTCTATAGACCTCAGGGGCATCATCAACGAGGTGCGCGAGACGATGGAGCCGCTGGCCCGCGAGAAGGGCATCGCGCTCGAAGTGGAGATGGCCGAGGACGTGCCGCTGGTCGAGGCGGATCGTCCGAAGCTGCGCCGCATCGTCGTCAACCTGCTCTCGAATGCCTTGAAATTTACGGGCAAGGGCGGCCATGTACAATTGAAGGCCGAGCCGCTTGACGATCAGGTACTGATCTCGGTTACGGACACTGGCGTAGGGATTGCGCCCGAAGACGTGGAGCGTCTTTTCGATAAATACGAGCAGGCCCGCAGCCGTGCGACGCGCGGCGAGAAGGGTACGGGGCTCGGGCTCTATATCACTAAACAACTGGTTGAGCTTCACGGCGGCGAGATCAAGGTCGATTCCGTGGTCGGTCGTGGCTCGACCTTCTCCTTCACGCTGCCCGTCGTGCACGACCGCGCCGGGGCGGCCTGAGAGTCTTTGGAGAATTACGATGCGTAGATTTCTACTAAACACCTGTTCGCTCGTCGTGCTGCCCTTCGCTTTCACGGTCGCGGGAATCAGTGCGCAAACTCCTACGCAGCGGCGCACGCTGCCGAAGCCGGCACAGACCTCTTCGCGCATCGTCGCGGTCGAAAAGCTCACGGACGAGCTAGACAGCTACGCCAGGCTAAATCCGCAGGCGCGCCGCTTCTTCGTCAACACGTCGGAGACGGGGGCTGGCAACTGGCAGGAAGTTTCGGGCGAAAAAGAGATCGAGAATAAAAGCTCGGCTGTCGTCTGGATAAAGAAGGACAAGGCAGTGATCGCGCTTCTATCGAGCCAGGCCGTGGAATCGAGCCAGAAAGTCACCTACTATTTCCGCGACAACGGGACGCTGGCGAAGATTCACTCCGAGCTTTTCATAAAGGCCGGCAACATGGAATCCGTGCGCGACCGCAGCTACGACCCCAAGACTTTCGCTCGTCTGATTCGAGACTTTTCTCATTGCGCCGATTTCCAGACGGGACAGCAAAAGCCCTGCGCCGAGGCCATGACGATCGAGGAGAAGACCATTCCGGTCTACACGAAAACCACGGAGCTTCCCTTCTACGCCTTGCTCAAGAAGCCCTGAGCGGGCCGAGGCGAAAGATTGATCGCCGGGGATTCCGAAACGCCCTGTAGCTATAGCTTTCAAGAAGAGATATGACGCGACGAACCCTGATTATCGCTACCCTGATGGTCGCATGCTGCGCAACGAGCATTGCGACGTGGGCCACAACGCGGGCGCGACAAAACGCTGCGGCCGGACAACAGAAGCAGCAGCATTATCAAGCGCAGAATGCCGCCGACATCGCCGCGATCGAGGCTTACGTCAAGCAGATGGACGCCTACGCCAGGCGCAACTCACGTCGCGGACGCCTGTTTGCGGACACGGCCGACTATAATAACGGCGACGCGCCGCCGCGCTGGCGAGAGTTCAGGAACAAGAGCGCGCTTCGACGCGCCGAAGCTTATAGCGCCGCCACCGTCTGGCTCGATGCGGCGGGCGCTCTCGTCGTCGCCGATTTCACTCTTTCGAGCCCTTCGGGCGATTGGGCACAGTACGTCACATACTACTATCGTGACGACGGCACGCTGGCCAAGGTTCACTCCGAGCTTCGCACCTTCATGGGCGATCTGGTGGTGATCCGCGACCGTCTCTATGACCCGCAGGGCAAAATGCTGCGAGAGAAGACTCGTTATCTGGACCTCAACACCCGAAAGCCCAGGAAGGTGGAAGCGGGCAGCTTCATGGACGTACCCGTCGAGCTTTACGCTAAGACGAGCGACCTTCCCTTCTACTCTCTATTGAAAAAGCAACAATAACCCGGACAGCTTTTTAGGGACGCATGGACGAGCGGGCCCGACCAAGGGGCCGCCGAATCTTTCAAGCTTATGCACTATCACCTGATCGGAATCTGCGGGACGGCGATGGCTTCGCTCGCCGGAATGCTACAGGCGCGCGGCCATCGCGTGACGGGCTCGGATGAGAGCGTCTATCCGCCTATGTCAACGATGCTCGCAGAGCTTGGCATCCCTGTCATGCAGGGCTACAGGGCGGAACATCTCACGCCTGCGCCCGATTGCGTCATCGTCGGCAACGCCATCCCGCGCGGAAACCTGGAAGTCGAAGAGACCTTGAACCGCAAGCTGCTCTATCGCTCGCAGGCCGAGACGGTCAAGGAAGAGTTCATACGCGGCCGCCGCTCGCTCGTCATCGCCGGAACGCACGGCAAGACGACGACCACCAGCATCGCCGCGTGGGTTATGGAGCAGGGCGGTCTCTCGCCGACCTTCCTGGTCGGCGGAGTGGTGCAGAATTTCGGCGCGAGCTTTCGCGTGACCGAGAGCCCCTATTTCATCATAGAGGGCGACGAGTACGACACGGCCTACTTCGACAAGGGGCCGAAGTTCATGCACTACCTGCCCGAGCTGGCAATAGTCGGTAATATAGAGTTCGACCACGCTGACATCTACGCAGACCTCGCGGCGGTCAAGACGGCCTTTCGACGCCTGATGAATTTAGTGCCCGGCAACGGTCGATTGATAGCCGGATGGGATAGTGCGGTCGTGCGCGAAGTGGTGGCCGAGATGGGAGACCGGCTCTACACGCGCCTGGAAACCTTCGGGACGTGCGAGGATGCCGCGTGGCAGGCGCGCGACCTTGATTACACAGGCGAGCTGGCGAGCTTTCGCGTCTTTCGTGAAGGAAAGGAGTGGGCCCGGTTTCAAACCACTCTGATCGGCGATTTCAACATACGCAACTGCCTGGCGGTGATCGTCTCGGCGGACGCCTGGGGCATCGAGCGCCAGGCCATAGGCGACGCCCTGGCCTCCTTCAAGAGCGTGCGCCGACGCATGCAGGTGCGGGGGACGGAGCGCGGCGTCACCGTCATAGACGACTTCGCGCATCACCCGACGGCCGTGCGCGAGACCTTGCAGGCGCTGCGCACTAAATATAAAGACCGCCGCCTCGTCGCCGTCTTCGAGCCCCGCTCCTGGTCGTCACGCCTCGCCGTCTTTCAAGATGATTACGCGCGCGCCTTCGAGGCGGCAGACTACGTCGTCATCGCCAGCGTCTTCGACAGCCACAAAGCCACAGAGAAGGGGCGCGTCCTCGACACGGATCAACTGATCGGCGACATCAGCGCGCAGGGCAAGCCGGCGTTCCGTCTTGAGGGCGCTGACGAGATCGTCCGCCGCATCGCGCCCGAGCTACGCGACGGGGATGTCGTCGCCATTATGTCCAACGGCGGCTTCGGCGGCATCCACGACAAGCTGCTCGCTGCGCTCAAAACGAATACCGACGCGCAGTGAAGAATTACCGGCATAAACGCCGGACTGGCGGGTCAGAATGTCACATTTACAAGCTGCGAGATGGCATTTCCAGTCTGAATGTCACATTTGACACCTGAAATCTCCCATTTACAGTTGTTGAGGTGGCATTTGACACCTGAAATGTCGCATTTTCGCCGTGAAATCTTCCATTTAGCAGCTGAAATCTTCCATTTGACGCTTGAAATATCGCATTTACAGTTTGAAATGTTCCGTTCAGCAGTTGAAATGTCGCATTTGACATCTAAAATATTGCATTTCCGGCGTGAAATATCGCATTTTTCAGTTTGCAATATCGCATTTCCGGCCGTTCAGGTCACTTTTCCGGCGTGAACAGACAGCCATTGACATCTGCTTTATATGAGAATATCTTCGCTCGCGTCTCATACCTCGCTTTCCAGCTAATGAGAGCCCTCTTATTAGCCTCACGTTACCCTTCACAAAGGAGTCAATCATGTTTGAATTTCTCGCATCCCTGGTTCTGGCGTTTGCTCTTGCTGCTCCCGGCGACCCACCAATACCAGGCTTTGGCGACCCACCGCCACCAGGGGGCGGCGCTTCGACTCAGTCGGCTAACGACCCGCCAATCGTAGTCTCAGGTGGAGGCGGCGGATAGTTTCTCTTGATTTAGAGCTGCGTTATTGGAAATGAGAAGGGCGGGCCAACTCAAGGCTCGCCCCTCTTTTTTCAAGCGCTTAATCGTCGGGCGAGCTACTTTTCCGTTGGGCAAAAGTGAATCGTCAGGCAAAGCCGGGACGCTTGCCGGATTCTCACTAATTCTGATTCCTGGTTGGCGGCTTGATGGCCGGGTCGTTCGCAGAGGGGCTCGGCTTGGCCGCCGGCGCGGCGGAGCCTGCCTTCGGCGCGGAGCTGTCGGGCGGCGCAGCGCCCTGCGAGCAGCCCGTAGCGATAATCGTCAGGACGAGCAGCAGGGCGGGCGCGATGACTCTTCTCATTATTGTTTCTCCTAAGCTTCGGATAAGAAGCGTTCGACGTAAAACAGGGGCGGCCGTCTCGCGCCGTCCAGGGTTTTCTACTGGCGCGTCAGACGATAGATGAGCAGGGCCGCGCGCTTTATCTGTACGGAGAGCGAGTCCAGCTCCGCGAATTCTTCCGCAGTGTGGGAGCCGCCGCCCTTCGCGCCCAGGCCGTCAAGGCCGCTGATGAACGGCGCGACGAAGGAGATGTCGCCCGCTCCGCGTCCGCCGGGATCGAACGCCTCTACCTTTCCGAGTCCCAGGTCGCGACTCGATTGATCCAGCAGTTGAAGCAGAGCGTAGTTCGCTGCGGTCGGAGACATGGCCGGGTAATTGTCCTCGAAGGTGAGCTGCGCCTTCGTGTTCGGGAGGTTGCGCGTGACTATCTCGCGCATGCGCGCCTTGGCCGACTCCCTCTGCTCTTCGGAGATGAAGCGCAGGTCGCCCCTGACCGTCACGCTCTGCGCGATGACGTTGGTCTTCCCGCCGGCCGTTCCCCGCTCCGCAGGGTCGTCGAAGGTGACACTCGACCCGCCGACGATCACGCTCGGATTGAAGGTCAGGTACTGCTCGCCTTTGAGCTGTTCATGGAAGGCGTTCAGGATACGCGCCGCCTCGAAGATCGCGCCGCTGCCCACGCCCTGCGAGAAGATACCGCTCGAATGGCCCGTCGCGCCCGTCACCTGTAGCTTCCAGTCGCTTGAGCCGCGTCGCGCGACCGTCGCCGTATCGTCTATCCCCGCCTCGAACGCGAGCGCGACATCGCTGCGCCGCGCGGCTTCCAGCAGGTCTCTACGGCTCACCTCGACGGGGCTTCCGACATTCTCCTCGTCGCCCGTCAAGACGACTATGATACGGGTTGCGTCGAGCGCCCCTGTGCTGTGCAGGGCTTTCAGGGCGAACAGTAATACTACGTCTCCGCCCTTCATATCGACGGTTCCGTTGCCCCTGGCGATCCGGCCGTCAAGCACGAACGGCTTGCCCTCCAGCACCGTGTCGATGTGCCCTATCAGAAGGATGCGACGCCCTTTCAGGCCCGCGCGCTCGGCGAACATGTGACCGGCACGATTCATCGCCGCCGGCATCTCTATCCATTTGGCGTTGAAGCCGAGCGCTTGAAACTCCGTCTGAAAGATCCGCCCGACCCGCCTCACGCCTTCCAGATTCTCTGTCGCGCTCGCGACATTTACGGTCTGTTCGAGTAATCGCACGGCGTCGGCCGAGTGAGCATCGACATAGTTTGCGATGCGCCGCTCTTCGGCAGAAAGCGTCTGCGCACGGGCCTCCTGCGCGGCGCAGAGAGCGATGCCGATTAACAACGCGATCATGCCGCGAGCGATGTGCCTCCCGCATCTACCCATCATAGATTAACTCCCCTGCTTCATTGATCTGTTCACCCCGGCCCTGCTTTTGGTTTCGGCTATAACGGAAGCCGCTACGTTCCCGCAAAATAACTGAGCCTGACATTGGCTTCGGCCGCTTTCTTACCGTTCCTGTATTTCGTCAATTTTCCGACCAGCACGGGCTTGTCGAAATCCAGTTCGGCATTGACGAAATCCGTCCTTAGAAATCTTCCTGAGAAGCCGTAGCTCGTGCCCTTGACCCTGACCGTCTTGAAGATAAACCTGCGGCGCGTGATGGAGATCGTGGCGTAGCGATAGCGCACTCCGCCGTCTGCATGCACGCCCGACAGGCGCTCGGAAATATCAGGCCCGCTCTGCTCGTACTCTTTGCTCCAGTATTGAATGGTATCGAACTTCTCAAAGCCTGCGGGATGATTGCCTGCCAGGGAATAATAACCGTAAGGGCGGAAGGCCCTCTGGATGACGAGCGGCGACGAAGAGTTAGGGAATCCACTCTGTGCTTCCGCCCGCGTCGCCAGCATCGGCATGAGGCAAGAGCAGAATAGAGTCAGGCAAACCAAAGCGAGTCTCAGTCTCATGGCAAATTCCTCTACTGAAGAATTAAGGAGCGTTCAAGGCGCGGGCCCAATAGCCCGCGCCCGATAGTCTTCCCGTTTACGCGCGAGCCTTTTCCAATCGGCGCTGAATAATTTCAGACTCAATATAACATGGACGAACGGGGACGCCCGCCACCCTTCGGGCACAAAGCTTTCGCCGCCGTCAACCGGAAAAGCTTTTGCGCCCCTGCTTGCGTGTATAACTTCAAGGAATGTTCTATTATTTATTCAGCGACCAAGCAATCATCAAGCGATGGGCCAAACCGGCAGCGCGGAGGATTTACTATGAGAATGCGATACTTGAGCCTTCTTCTGATCTGTGCGATTACTGCTACTACTGCGCAGGCAGTTTCAACCTACGCCATTTCAGTCCAGGCCACCACGGCGGCCGCTCGCGCCGAGGCGCGCCCTCAATCCGCGAACTCCGAGCCCGTGGCGGTCAAGGATGTTCACTCCTACTCGAACCCGCAGGACATAAGGGTGCGGCACCTGGACTTGGACTGGGATGTCGATTTCTCCCAGAAGATTCTCAAGGGCACCGCCGTCCTGAGCTTCGAGAGGGTTTCAAAAGAGGGCCGCGCCCCGTTGATCCTGGATACCCGCGCCCTGAGCATTCAGAAGGTGGAGGCGTCCGCAGGTGGAAAGGGCTTCGCGGCGGTCGAGTTCACCGTTGGCTCGTCAGACCCAGTCCTGGGCGCGCCGCTCACAATCCAATTGCCTGACGGGGCAAACCGCGTGCGCATTCATTACTCGACAAGTCCCGCCGCTTCCGGCCTTCAATGGCTTGAGCCACCGCAGACCGCCGGAAAGCGTTATCCCTTCATCTTCACGCAATCGCAGGCGATTCATGCGCGAAGCTGGATTCCGCTTCAGGATACGCCGCAGGTGCGCGTGACCTACAGCGCGCGCGTGCGCACCCCCCGCGACCTACTCGCCGTCATGAGCGCCGAGAATGACTCGCGCACTCCGCGCGACGGCGACTACAGTTTCAGGATGACGCGACCGATCCCCTCATACTTGATCGCGCTGGCCGTCGGCGACCTTCGCTTCCAGTCGCTAGGCCGCCGCACGGGCGTCTATGCGGAGCCCGCCATGATCGCCAAGGCGGCTTACGAGTTCGCCGACACGGAGAAGATGGTGGAGGCCACGGAGCGGCTATACGGGCCTTATCGCTGGGGGCGCTACGACCTGCTGGTGCTGCCGCCGAGCTTTCCCTACGGCGGGATGGAGAACCCGCGCCTGACCTTCGCCACGCCGACCGTTCTGGCCGGAGACCGCAGCCTCGTTTCACTGGTCGCACACGAGCTGGCGCATTCCTGGTCGGGCAACCTCGTGACCAATGCCACCTGGAGCGACTTCTGGCTCAACGAGGGCTTCACCAATTATATAGAGAGACGCATCATCGAAGAGGTTTACGGGCGCGCGCGCGAAGAGATGGAGGCGTCGCTCGGTCGTCGCTCGCTCGAAGAAGAGATGGCGACGCTCGACGAAAGAGACGAGATTCTTCACGTTGACCTTAGCGGGCGCGACCCGGACGACGGCTTTACGGGCGTCCCCTACGAGAAGGGAGCGCTCTTTCTACGCCACATGGAGGAGACCTTCGGGCGCGAGCGCTTCGATCAATTCCTGCGCGCCTACTTCGATCACTTCGCCTTCCGCAGCATCACGACCGAAGACTTCGAGACCTATTTGAAGAAGAACCTTCTTGAAAAGTATCCGCAGGTGGCGGCGCGCGTCCCCGTCGATGAATGGATTTACAAGGCGGGAATCCCCACGAGCGCCCCGCGCCCGCAGTCGGACGCTTTCGCGCGCGTAGAAGAACAGGCGCGTCGCTGGACGGAAGGCAAGATTCCCGTCTCAGGGATTCAGACCGCCAAGTGGTCAACGCAGGAATGGCTTCATTTTCTTAAAAGCCTGCCGGAAGAGGGACGCCTTGAGCGCATGGCTCAGCTTGACGGCGCTTTTCACCTGACGCGCTCCGGCAATTCGGAGATCGCCTTTCAATGGTTGATGATGGCGATACGCAGCCGCTACGAAGCGGCCTACCCGCGCCTTGAAGAATTTTTGACCTCGATGGGCCGCCGGAAATTTCTCAAGCCGCTATACGAGGAGCTGGTCAAGACGCCGGAGGGACGCGAGCGCGCGACGGCCATATATCGTCGCGCCCGCCCCACCTATCACCCCATCGCCGTCACGACCATCGACCCAATCGTGAACTGGAAAGCCGACTAGAAATCAGCGAGAGGCCCTTCTTTGAAGAGCCCCCGTTGACAGACCGTAGACTTTAGCCTCTCGGTAAGGAGTCGGTTTGGAAGTAGTCAGGGCCGCCGGCGGGAGGGTAGTCGCAGCAGCAGAACCCTTCCGTCACGGCAGGCGGCAATGACGGGAACGCCGTTCGGCCGCGGCCGCATTTTATCGCATACCGCTTGTAGGGCTTGTTCATGCCGGGGGTCGCTGTCTGAGGCCATCTTCCGCTAGGGCTTCAAACGCTGGTCGTGCTCACATGTTTATCGACCAGGCGCGAGATCACCTCTCTGGATACAGCGCCCACTATGCGTTCCTCTTCCCTGCCGTTCTTGAACAGGATCAGCGTCGGCATTCCCTTGACCCCGTAGCGCTGTGTAGTAACACTGTTATCGTCCACATTCACCTTAACGATGCGCGCCGCACCGGCATACTGCCCCGCCACAGACTCCAAAGAGGGGGCTATAAGACGACACGGCGGGCACCAGTCGGCCGTGAAATCGACCAGCACGGGCTTCTCCGATTGAAGGACTTCCCTTTCAAAATCGGCGTCATTAATTTCCGCAACCAACTCGCTCATGTTTCTCCTTCGGCTTGCCTTGAGATTTATCCTCTCGCTTCCTCAGTAGCAGTTCTCATTCCGCTCCACGATAGCCCCGAAGGGCCTGCAAAAATGGGCTGTTGAGAACATTTCCGGCCCGGCGAGGCGCAACGAGAATCCGTCATTTACGACTTTACGTTGTCCGGAGCGCGAGTTTTCGTGTAGGCTTCGATTATGCAGACAGACTCTTTGCAATCGATCATACTGGCCATCGCACAGGTGCAGGCGGTCGAGACCGTTTTGAAGCTGGTGGTCGAAGGCTTAGCCGCGCAGCCCGAGATAGCGCTCGCCCGTATCTGGCTCATCTCGCCCGGCGACGACTACCTTCACCTAGTGGCGAGCCAGGGAAAGCCCTCTTGTAGTAATCAGGACTGGACGCGTCTGGACGGCGAGTTCAGTCGCTTCTTTTTGAACGAGAAAAAGATCGGGCGCATCGGCGCGACGGGCGAATCCATACTGCTCTCCATCTTGCCGCAAGACGGCCCGGAGGGTAACGATTACATAGCCCATCCCGAGTGGGCCAGGCGCGAAGGCATACATAGCTTCGCCGGTCATCCACTGGTCTTCAGAGAAGAGATACTGGGAGTGCTCGCCGTCTTCAGTCGCGCGCATCTGAGCGAGACGGACTTCGCATGGCTGCGCACCTATGCGGATCACGCGGCCGTTGCGATTGCCAATGCGCGCGCCTTCGAGGAGATAGACCAGCTGCGCCGTAAGCTTGAGCTGGAGAACGTCTACTTGCGCGAGGAGGTCAAGGCGGCGCTGGATTTCGGCAACCTCGTGGGCCAGAGCCCTGCCTTGCAGAAGGTGCTCAGACAGATAGAGCTTGTGGCCCAGACGGAGACCAGCGTGCTCATCCTGGGAGAATCCGGCACGGGCAAGGAGCTGGTCGCACGCGCCATACACGAGCGCAGCCTGCGACGCACGCGCCCTATGATACGCGTCAACTGCGGCTCGATTCCGCAAGAGCTGTTTGAAAGCGAATTCTTCGGCCACGTCAAGGGCGCGTTCACGGGCGCGATCAGGGACAGGGTCGGACGCTTTCAACTGGCCGACGGCGGCACGCTCTTTCTGGACGAAGTGGGCGAGATTCCCCTCTGGCTGCAAAGCAAGCTGCTTCGCGTCCTACAGGAAGGCGAGTTCGAGCGCGTCGGCGAGGAGCGGACGCGCCGCGTTGACGTGCGCATCGTCGCCGCCACCAATCGCGATCTGCGCCGCGAAGTAGATCAGGGAAGGTTCCGCCCAGACCTCTACTATCGCCTGAGCGTCTTTCCCATAGAGGTCCCGCCGCTCAGAGAGCGCAAAGACGACATAGGGCTGCTCGCCGCGCACTTCATCAATCGCTCGTGCAGCAAATTGAACTGCGCCGAGACCAAACTGACGAACAGGATAGTCCAGCAGCTACAGGATTACGATTGGCCCGGCAACATTCGCGAGCTACAGAATGTCATCGAACGCGCGGTCATCCTCTCGGGAGGCGGCCCGTTGAAATTGGATCACACCGTTCTGGACACATCTGCGAAGGCGCGCCGCGCCGCCCTGGACGAAGATCAAATTACGCCTCAGAGCAGTATCCTGACGATCGAAGAATTCAAAAAGCTTGAGCGCGAGAACATCACTAGAGCGCTCGCGCAGGCGGGCTTCAAGGTTTACGGCCCCGGCGGCGCTGCCGAGTTGCTGGGTGTGAGGCCGACGACGCTGGCCTCTCGCATGAAGGCGCTAAACATCAACGGCCGGCGAGCGCGCTGATGCAAAACGGTTTGGTCTAGGGAAAAGTAGGGGCAGCCTCAGATAGAAGGTGCGTTTTGGGCGAAGCCTGTCTCGGGGGTTGTTGCTGCTACTGCTGCTGTGGCGGCGGCCGTGCGTTTCTTGTTCGCCTGTCGCAGGTACGCCGTCAAACGCTTGCGCTCCTCTTCGTCTATCTCTACGATACGCATCCCAACCAGGTATCCCCACTCGACCTGATTTTCGTCCAGCTTCTCGTAGCGCACGGCGGCGACCTGGAAACTGGCCGCTCCGTCCGGCAGCTCAAGCTGAATTCTCAAGCTCAGGTCTCCATCCATCAGGTAGCGGCTGCCTACGTGGACGGACGGCACGACCAGGGAGAGCCCCGTGGCGCTGATATTACGGGTATAGCCGGACAGGGTCAGGGGGCCGCTCACGCGAGCGCGCATCGTTTTCGAGACTTGCAAGGAAATCCTCACGGGCAGCCTCACGGGCAGCCTCGGAGCATGATTATGACTGCCGACGAGCTCGCAGAAACGACCTATAATTGAGCGCACTAGTTCTGGCATGGTCTCAGAGCATCAGGACACTCGAAGAGTCTTTCCTCTGGTCTACACTGTTGGAAAAACGAGAGCGCCGGCGGTGATAGCTCAAGTCATGAGCTTTTGACAAAAAGCTCAAAGTCGCGCGCTTCGCCGATCGCTCCTTACACTAAACGAAATGTGGTTGGATAGGTACGCTGGTCTCGAAACCCCTCTTAAAGAGGCTCGCAAAGCAATTTCACGCGAAAACCTAACATGCGCTTTTTCTACTGTAAAGGGCTTTTTGCGTACTTCCGGGACGCGTCTTGATTGATAAACACCTAATTTCAATAGGTATTCAGCTTCGGGGCAAACTTTAGGCGAACGAAAATCCGACTGTGGAAAAGGCTTCCAGCCCTTGCGGGCTTTTCCCTCGCCTCCCGAGGAGGGAGGCGTTTAGAGCCCCATCAGCTCGCGGACGTATTTCGGCGCGGGCGTGCCGAAGGAGAGCATGGCGTCGTGCATACGCTTGTAATCGACGGTATCGCCCATCCTGGCCTCATAAGCGCGGCGTATGTCTTTGACTTCGAGGTTGCCGACGTAGTAGGTGGAAAGCTGCGTCGATGTTAAAGCGGCGCGCCGCCACTTGCCGGCCGCTTCGCCCTCTTCCTGAAAGCCTTCGTTCATCATCAGCGCCATGGCCTCTTTTTCGGTCATCCCGCTGGTGTGAATCTTCTGGTCCAGGATGGCGTTGATGACTGAACGCAGATAGAGCTTCAGCTGCTGCATTCTCACTTCGGGCCCGCCGAAGCCGTGCTCGGCCATCACCTGCTCGGCGTAAACGCCCCACCCTTCGGCAAAGGTGCTGCTCAGGAAGACTGCGCGCAAACGGGTCGGCGCGGTGAACTTGTTGGCATGGGCCAACTGCAAGTAGTGGCCGGGCATCGCTTCGTGAACGGTTATGTCCTGCATCATGTAATCGTTGTATTCACGAAAGAACGATTCCGTGCGCGTCGGCGTCCAATCCTTCGGCGTCGGCGAAATGGCATAAAAGGTTTCGCCGTGGCGCTCGAAGGGGCCCACCGAATTGCAATAAGCGACGGCCACGCCGCGCGAGAATTCAGGCATGACGATGACCTTGACAGGTTCGTCCGGCACGCTCACCAGATTTCGCGAGCGCACGAAATCGGTGGCCGACTTTACCTGCTCGCTCGCCAAGGGCACTATCGTCTCGTTGGTCGGGTGCGTTTGCGCCAGGCGATTGAGCACGGCCTTGATGACCAGCTTGCGGTCGGCGAGGCGCGCGGAATTCTTCTCCTCTGCGGGGAAATACTTTTTGTAGAGCGGCAGCGCTATCTCGTACATGGCGTCCTGCGTGCCCTTCAAATCCGCTTCCGCTCGTTTGAGAATCTCTTCCTTGGAGAGGTCGGATTCGAGCGCGAACTTGAGCTTGCGTCGAAACCTGGCATCGCCCAGACGAAAATCGCCCGTCGAGCGCGGCAGCAAATCCTTTTCAAGCCATGTGCCGTAATCCTCAAGCGCTTTGACGGCCGCCGCCTGCGCGGGCGCGATCTCTCGCTTCAATTCAGGCGCTTGCTCGATGAAGGGTTGCAGCTCGTCGCGGATGAGGCTGATCGTGCCCGTGTTCTGGGTGATGGCCGTCTCGGTATGAACGCGCGGCGGGTTCTTCAAGTTCGCTTTCGCCTCGGCGACTACAGCCGGGATGGCCTTGAGGCGTTCTTTGACGTTGCGCAGGCGCTCCTTTAGCGGAGCGAAATCACGCGCGACGAGGCCGTAGATCGCGCCGCCTATGTTGTAGCGCAGCGGATTCGATTCGTAATCGCGAAGCTCTTCGATCTGAAAGAGATTGTATTCGAGACGGTTCCGCAGGATTCTGTAATCGACGCTATTGGCCGCCCCGAGCCTGGCGACCGGAATCGCATCGAGCGCCTTGAGGTGGCGTTGATTGAAGGCGCGGTCGCGCTCCACCGCGGCGCGGCTGTAATCGTCCAGGCGATTATCGAAGCGGTGCTCGCCGAGCTGCGTCGCCGTCTCGGGATTGGCGGCGAGAAACTCCTCTATATACTTTTTCGCCAGCGCCTCGAACTTCCGGTCTGCGCTCTCGTCGCGCGCGCTCGACAGAACCGCCGCGCCCGGTAAATCAAGCGCGAGGAGTATGAGTGCTGCCACTACTACTACTACTGCGAGAATTTTGCCGCTGATGCTCATTTGATTCCTTCTGGTCAAGGCACTGCCGCGGGTTTTAACTCAATCGTCCGCCGCGTCCTTAATCCGGTTCGATAAGACGGAGAGATACCTGTTGCGGTATCCATCGAGCAGCGTCTGCACATTCGTCTCCAAGTCGTTTTCGTTGACTCCGGTCGCCAGCAGACTGGACTTCTGGAGGTCTATCAAAGTCATGAGCATCGCTTTCAGCTCGATCAATTCCATGCCGATTATCGAGAACGCCTCGGAGTTGGACTCGCTGGAATCCACGAGAGAGCGCATACCTTTCGAAAGCTCCGCGCCGGAATCGCCGTCAACCATTTCGGTCTCCCCCTTTTGAACGCTCAGGCCATTTGAATCTACAGAGTCTTTGATCTAAAACTTAACAGAACGACTTTATTTTGTGTAGCCGGGCAAGGAAATTGTCGAGGCGTGCGCCGCCATCCTTTTTGTCTCTGTTGGCCCGTCGATTTCCCTTATCAAGGATTAAAGCCTGATGACTTCCATGATCGGACGATCTGGTCGAGCCCTTCTCTGTAGCTCGGAAAGGCCGGACTCCAGGCGAAATGTCTACGGAAGCGCGCATTCGATGTGCGTGTCGAGGAGGTGAAAAAGCTGGCGGCATAGGAGCCCGCGACTAGACGCGCGAGCCAGACGGGAACGCGCCGGGGCATGGGCGCGTCCAGCCGCTCGGCGAAGCCTGAAAGGAAATCCTCGATCGTGACGCCCTCATTATCCACCACATGCCAGAGGCCGCTGCGGGGAGCGGCCTCCGCCGCCGTGACAAAGGCGCTGGCCGCATCCTCCGTGTGGAGATTGGCTAAAATCGCGTCGCCGCGACCGACGATGGGGATTCTTCGTTTGACGAGTCCCTGGCCGAACATGCGTGTATGCGAAGCGTCA
>DASQYE010000417.1:0-4512 GCA_035639355.1 Pyrinomonadaceae bacterium | reverse complement strand
CGTTGAGGTCGGAATTGTTGCTCGCGCCGCCGATTGCTATGTTCGCGTTCGAGATGAAAGCCAGATTGCTTGAGCCGCCCGCGATCCCCGATACGCTCGGGTTCTCGTTAAAGATGGTATTGCCGGTCGTGTTCGTCACCTGAACGAACGTGCCGGTGGCAGGCGATACGGTGTTTCTCTTGAAGATAAAGACCTCTGGATTGGCGTCGGCGTTCGTTCCCGTCAGATCGCGAGTCGAGACGAAGGCGATCACAGAGGCGTTATCGTTGACGGAGGCGTCGCGGTTATCGTCGGCCACGAAGGGCGCGACCGTCGCCGTCCCGGCCGTGGGCACGCGGCTCGCAGGCGTATTGGTCAACCGCGTAAACTCGCCGCCCGCCAGATCGAAGAACGGCACATCGACGCCGCTCTCCAGGACGGCGGCGGGCGGATTCGGAACGAAGTAGAGGAAAAGCTCCTGGTTGCCATCCGATGCGAGCGCCGCGCGGTTGGCCGCGTTATTGCCGTCAAAGCTAGCCGGGGTCGAGGCGTTCGAGCTGAAGACTATCCAGCGGCCGTTATTACTGATGACGGGCCTGTTGTTGCTGACCTCTATGATGACGTTGCTGCGATCCTGGGGGCTCGTCGTCGCGAAGTCCGGCTTGGCCGTATCGACGCGCGTGCTCGTCGTATTGGTGATCTGGAAGATTCGCCGCTGCGCATAATCGAAGAGGAATATCTCGCGGTTGCCGTCCGAGTTATTCCTGCCCGCCGTCTTCTCGGTCGAGATGTCGCCGTTTGATTCGACGACGACGAAACGGCCGTTGCCGCTCGTGCCGCCGACGAACGACTCACGGTCGGACGAGCTGACCTGTGTGACGAACGGGTCGGGCTGGGCCTGCGCCCTGTGCGACGCGCCTAGAATGAGGACGAGCGCAATCGCTGCGCACGACAAACGAAAAACCTGCTTCACTTGAAACCTCCGAAATAAGAACACGGATTAAAATAAGAGAGGCCAAAAAAGGAACTCTATCTAACGGTCAAGACGCCGCGCCGGAGAGCACACGTCAACGCTTCAAAGGAAAGCATTTTAAGCGTAAGGTCTGGCTGAGCGCAAGGCAACGCACAGGATTTCAGCAAAGAAAAGATGGGGCGACCGCAACAAAAGATGGCCCGACCGCGGCCCGGCCCCTATAAGCGCCGTCGGCCGAGATCAAAAGGCGCGGCTCAGCCTGCGGTTGGCGGCCCCGGCCCGAGGGGCGCAGCAGGCGTTTATGAAGGGGCGGCTTCGCGCCCGTTAATGCGTCGGATTCGATAAAGGCTGGACGAGCGCCTGGAACCTCTCTTCGGCGGCGCTTTGAAGCGGATCGAACGCGCCCGAGCGTGAGCGACCTGCCCCGTCTACTTTACCAGCGCCGTAAGGTCTGGCGGACGGCGCGCTCTCGCCCGACAGGTAATCGGCGGCGCTCGCCGCCAGAAGTGACGGCGCGTCCGTGCCCGCAAGCGCCCAGTCGGCCGGATTCATACCGCCCGCGACCTCATCACCGCCCGCCTCCCCGGCCTCCAAAGACAGGGGCGGGCCGCCCTCGTCGTCTACGGTCAACCCTCCGGCGATGTAGGAGACTTCGCCGCTGTTCGAGCGGAAGCGCAGGTCGTACTCGCCAGCCGGAATATCCCTGTCCAACTTGATATTGAAACTGATGATCGGATAGGTCGTCCCCAGCTGCTGCAATACGAGGCTCTGAGGCTCGACCGTCATGTAGGGCGAAGTCGTGGTGATGCCCTGGCCCGCGACCTGGTCCAGGCCCTCGCCGCCGACGTAGACAGTAAAGGTGCGTCCGGGCGCGAGCGGCACGGCGATGGTTGAGAGCTGGCCGTTGATGCCCAGGAGCCGTGGGTTTAGAAAGGGCTGGCCTCCCGAGAGAGAGATGTTGAGCAGCACGACGCCAGCCGCGACGATCGTAATCTGGTCTGACACCTCGGTCGCACGAAATGCCGCCTGGGGATTCGAGAGCCCGGCGTAAGCTCCGCCGGACGAAGCTATCTCCGAGGCTATGACGTTGCCGTTCAGGTGCTCTACGACGAGACGATACTGGCCGGGCGGCAGGTCTTCGATGCGGTATGCGCCGCTCGCGGAGCTGATCGTGCCGGCGATGCTGCGCCCGGTCGAAATGTCCTGGGCCCACACGTGCGCGCCGTAAGCCGGTGCGCCGCCCGCGTAGCTGACGCTGCCCGCTATCGCGCCCTGGCCCACCTGCGGGCCATATAGGGAGCGCACGCCCGCGCGATCGTCTTCCGATAAGGTGCGCGGAGAGAAGGCCGGCAGCGTATAGAGTCCGTTGAGCGCCAGTCGCGGCTGCATCGTCGCGCCGACCATGCCCGAATGCTCAAGCCCGAGCAGGTGGCCTATCTCGTGCGTCAGTACCGCTTCCAGATCGTAAGTCCCAAACGTCCCGTCCGTAGAGAATTGCGCCGACGGGTTCAAAGCTATGTCGGCCTCGCTGATAAGCCCCGTGGCCGGATCAAAAAAGACGCGCGTGCGGCCCGGCCTGTCGCTGCCCGTAAAGAGCGCAGCGTTCTCCGCCGTGTTCGCCACCGTAATCAGGCTCAGTGCATCGCCGCCGTTGCTCGGGCTGACAGATTGCGCGCTCGAAGAGACCTCTACAAACCGTATGTTCGACGCCCCGGCCCACTGCGAGAGCGCCCTGCGCGCCGCCCCCGTCACGTCGCTGCCGGCCTTTATATTAACGGGCGGCGAGCCGAGCGAACTCGACAGCGCGATCGTCACGACGTTGTTCGGCCACTTGATGCGGACGGAGGACGAGCCGTCAGCGAACTGCAAAGTATACGCGCGCGCGGGCCCGGCGCTCGCCAAAAGGACGGCCATCAGAATCAATGCTGTGATCGAACGGCGCATAAATCCGGCCCTGATCCTAAGACAATAGATTTTAAGCCCTGGGACGCCGCTTGATTCCACAGTCGGAATCGCGCCCAGGACGGCAATCTCCGATAGAGGCTTTATGCAACGGGCAGGCCACACGAATCGACGCGCGCGATCGACTGCACGCGATGGCGTTTTGCGGCCAATTTACGGCCTCCCGGAGCCGACATTTCCGCACGCGCCGGGGCGGCCCGTAGACAGGGCCGGGGCCGTACCGGACTGAAAAAGCAGATGCCCGAAAGAGCCACCATGCGTATCAAACGCATTCACTCGCCCGGCCGGAAGCTTACGCGCCACGCCGCAGGAATTGCAAATAGACGAAAGGGAGCGCTCTGTCCACGCCAGCCTCGCGGGCCACATTGCGTAGGGCCTTGCGAGCGTCACGACCAGGGCTTGAAATTACAGCGGAACGCGCGCCACGCCGCGCCTCGAAGGAGAAAAGCGCTAGGCTTTCCACGCTGGAATGGCTTTGCGGTTCAATTATTTTCGCCCGGACTGTTCGGGCGCGAGCAGGTTTATCGAGCAAGCTTATAGACGAAGGCGGCGATAACCTTTATGCCGAGCGTATCGGGCCGGCGTCTGGAGCTTTTGCGGGTTATGGAAAGCGCTGGCCGATCTGAGAAGTGCCGAAGGTGCCTATGCCGTTGAGACGGAAGCTGAAGACGGTGCGGTTTTCGTTTCTGAGGCCGACGTTGAAATGAAAGTTCTGAACCGTCACGGCGCAGCAGTCCCACGTATAGCCGAGCGTGAATACAGCGCTGATGAGCGAAGAGCTTCCCTCGCGGGGCCGGTTCTGAAAGTCGAAGAAGAAGGAAGCGCCGCCGAACAGCCCGCGATCAGGATTGCCCAAGAATAGAGACGGGCTCCATTGCGAGCCGCGCTGTGTGCCCGGCTCGTTGCCGAACTGGTCGCCGAACTGGCGCAGGCTGGGAACGAGGCTGATGGCCCGCGTAAAATAGAAGCTCTGATACGCCCGGACGAGCCGCGTGTTGACGCCGAAGGTGATCGACATGTCGCGCACTCCTACCTTCTGCACGTCTACGTCGGCGCGAACGTCTGCGAACAGGTTACGGCGCGGGCGATAGCGCGCCTCTATGTTGAGAGGCGAGAAGCGGCGGGGAACGCCGCCGTAAGAGAATCCTGAAAAGGTGTTGATCGGATAGAACTGGTTGCGACGACCGGGCACGAGCGCGCCGCCGAAATAAGGATCGAAGAAATATTTGCCGCGTAGCGTAATCGTCAGGGCTTCATAGGGCTGGCTCGCCAGGGGTACGCGCGAGGAACGCGTCTCCTTCGGGGTCGTCACACCGCTGACGTTCTCGGTCGAGCGACGTGTGAAGAAGCGGTTGGTGATGCCGAATTCGATCTCGTTGGTGTCGGCGATGGCGTCCATAAAGTCCGTGCGTATGATGCGCTCGAAATTCGAGATGCCTTCGATCTTGCGATAGGTGATGTAGGGCTCGATCACGTGGCGGAAGAAGAACGAGCCGTCTCCGTGGCGGAAATTTCGCGCCAGAGCGGGCGGCCTCACGTCCAGCTCAAACTCTCCGTAGCCGCGTATCAGGTCGCGGCTCAAGACCAGCCGCGTCACA
>DASQYE010000416.1:0-11853 GCA_035639355.1 Pyrinomonadaceae bacterium | reverse complement strand
CAACTTCCACTTCGACGCCTTCGGTGAACGCATCCTTCTCCTCGTCCTCCAACTCTCGCACGGGGCTTTCAGCGAGCGCCATCACCCCGTCCATCACGACCCCCCTGATCGCGATGTTGTGCTTTGTCGTCATCCCCTCTTTATAACCGTACACCCGAGCCTCATACGTCTTCCCCTTCATCACTACCTTGCGCTCTGTTCTCCCATGCCTGAACTCTCCCGTCACCGGGTCTATCTCGTCATATACCCTGACCAGATAATCCCCATAGCCGCTCACCACCTCTTCCACTTCTCTGCCTATCTCTCCTGGCAGCTTAGCCTTAAGGTGCGCAGGCACGGCCACTTCGACGGCGCTTTGAGGGTCTTCCCTGATCAGCTGTGCCATCAGCGCTCGGCGCTGCGTGGCCAACTCCTTACCCCTGACTTCTGAGGCCGAAGCCGTGCCGGAGAGCTTGAACTCTCTGAGCCATTGATTGAACTCCGTGATGAGTGGAGACTTAGCCAGTGCGCTTCGCTTATCTGTAGCACTTCGAGTGTCGGTGGATTGGGTTGTCGATTCTGTTTTAGTCGATGATTTATCCTGCTCAGCATCCTGCACGCCATCCGTTGCGGCATCGGAGGAAGTGACGGGCTGAGGCACATCCTGGGCATCGACTTGTTGAGGGTTGGCGGCAGCCTTGTGAGCAGTTTGCTGCTTGGTATTGGATGAAGCCAGGGCGTGCAGCGGCAGTAGGTTGCAGCAGAGTGCGAGCAGCAGCGAGCAGGCGATTGCGTATCGTTTAGGATTAGAACGAGGAATCGGGCTCTTCATCTTTCTCCTTGCAAAGAAATAGAGCAGCAACTCAATTGCCGGGAAACGGGGGAGACGGATGCCGCAAGCGGTACCGCTATCAGCCTATGTTGATAGATGAAACCTGGGAGCCGGGGGGACGCTGGGCTCTTTAAAATAAGGGAACTGCCCGTCGCAGATCAAATGAAATAACGTTATCTCCTAAAAGTCAAGGGGACTGCCGGGGCCGAATCAAGGCGTGGACGGGTCTCGCCGGTTTCTTTGTAAAACATGGCCCGTAGCTGCCGCCCGCAGGTCTAAACCCGCCTCATTTAATTCTCATAATTCTTTCATAGATTATTCAGCGCGCTCTAAAGACGCCACGCTGCTTGGCCGGGTAAGCTGCGCTCGGTTAGCAAAACTCCGAGCCGGAAACGTCGCTAATGATCTGGCGTGGAGAACCTCGGAGAGCCACAGAGAGGCAGAAAACGTGTCGATATTACATAGCTTATGCCTTAAACCCTTTAACCCTCAGCCCAAAGGAGATTTCACCATGAGTCAGTTCCGTTTTAAAAGGAGTTCTACGATGAAGAGCCTGATTTGTGCCTCGATTTTGGCGCTATCCCTGCTGGTCTTCCCCACCTTGATTAGCGCCCAGACAGGTGGGCAATCCGCTGCCGGTAGCTTCAAATTCGCATTAGAAGACGGCCCGACCAAGTACATTGAGTTCCGGGCTATAACAAACGCGGACGGCACAACGTCCGGCCGCATGAGCTTTAGCGGGGCGGAGGAGATTCCGGACCAGGACGTTGACGGCACGGGCGGCAAGGATTTTAGCGGCAGGCTCGAAAATCTACAGATCGAGGCTGAGCTTGACGGCCTGGTGGTAGAGCGCAATCGAGCCGTGATGAGCGGAACTGTCACGGGCTCTACGCTCGGGGACTACATAGGGCAGCGAGTGCTGCTGGTGGTAGAAGACAACGGGGACGGCATCGACGACAGAGAACGGCCGGATAAATTTACCTGGGGCATTTACGATCCGGTAAGGATGACATGGACACCTGCGGATGCGGAGCTGGAGAAAGACGACGGATGGAGTTTGGAGTGGATAGCGACCGATGCAGAACTTGAAGATGACAAGGGTATACCGTCGAGAAGGAGTACGGAGATAACCTGCCAGAGCTTTCCTCTCTCGTCGTATGACTTTGCCGAGGCGGCGGGCGGGGCCGGCAATATTCAAGTTAATCCCTAGAGACTACGCGATAGGAGAACCCTGGAAACTAAAAAAGCCGGGAGCCCGCTGTCCCGGACGACACGCAAGGCATACGGTATCTCAACCTCGTCTTGACGCCGCGCGCTTTTACTTAACGGGTCATCAAAACTGGGCCCATCACCAAAATGACTTTTTCTTTAGGAGGACGTAGATGAAAAGTATTCGCTCAATCTATAGCTTGATCGCTATAGTAGTATTAACTCTAGCAGCAAGCTCTTTCGCGCAAGCCCAGGCGACGCGCACATGGGTATCGGGCGTCGGCGACGACGTAAACCCGTGCAGCCGCACAGCCCCCTGCAAGACCTTTGCCGGTGCTATCTCGAAGACGGCAGCCGGCGGCGAGATCGACGCCATCGATCCGGGCGGCTTCGGCACTGTCACCATCACCAAATCCATCACCATTGACGGCGGCGGCACATTCGCTTCGATCCTGGCCGCAGGCACTAACGGCGTCAACGTCAACGACTCGGCCACGGCGACACCAAATACGATCGTTGTAAACCTGAGGAATCTCTCCATCAACGGCGCGACCACCGGCCTCGTCGGCGTCAATATCAGTGCCGGAAGGACGGTCAGCGTTGACAACTGCGCGATAGTCGGATTCCGATCTGGCAACGGCAACGGCATCAGGGATTCGCGCTCGGTTGCGACCAATCCTGCGAGCCAGTTGTTCGTCAATGACACGTTCATCTATAACAATTCCGGAGCGGCCATTGTGATAGGCACGGCAGCAGGAGCTAGTACCAGAGGCTTCTTCAACCGCCTACGCATCTTCGCCAACAGCTCGCACGGCATACAGGCGCAGAACAGCGCGACGGCGCACATCCGAGACTCTATCATCGGCGGCAACAGCGGCGACGGTGTGAGGACGGAGACGAGTTCGAAGGCTAACGTCATCAACACGATGTTGGACGGAAACTTGAACGGCGCGAACAACGTCGGCGGGACGTTGAACCTGTCGGGTGCGACGATCATGAACAACGGCACGGGTGTGCTCGGGACGATCGTCACTTTTGGCAACAACACGGTCAAGGACAACACGGCGGGCAACACTCTGCCGGCAGATATCGGCCAGCAGTAAGAAGGCGCTGTCAGATAAAGCAAGAGGATCATTCCGCCGTCGCTCTCTGACCGAAGAGGGCGGCGGCGGAATGCGTCTTGTGTCGAACGCAGAAATGAGCGGTGTAGGCGAGATCGATACGGGCATCAAGCCCACGGACAAGCCTCAAATAGCAAGCCTCTTTGAAGATTGAGCCTGTCCTTTTTTGAAGATTGAGTCCGCGACCTGTCATCAGCGCCGGCGGGCATGGATTGAAGTCAAAGCGGAAGCGTGCTTCATGAATCTTCCGGAAGATGCATGAAGCGCTCCGCACAGTCCTGGGCAGCCGGTGGGGGCGCGGGGCCGCTTCGCGGTCAGGCTATTCCTCCATCGCCTGACCGTTTATAACCAGGGTCACGCTCTTACTCGTCCCGTTTGCCGACGCCGTAATAACTACGGAGTTGTTGGATGACCCCTCTGCTGTGTGCACGGTGAAAGTCCCTGTCTTCGACCCGGCGGGTATCGTTATGCTGCTGACGTTGAGGGCCGCGATAGCCGGATTGCTGCTCGACAGCGAGACGACGATATTACCCGGCCCTGCCGCGCGCTCCAGCGTCACAGTCCCCGTCACATCTGAGCCGCTTTGCGCCGGGTTCGGGCTCAGCGTTAACGAGAATATGCCTATGGGGCGCACCGTCACAGCCACACTTTTACCGATGCCGTTAGCCGTAGCCGTCAGCGTGCCGCTTTGAGTTGTCGTTACGGCCGCCGTCGTGATCTGAAAAGTCTGGCTCGATGCCCCTGCGGGGACGGTGATGCTGGCGGGCAACGTCGTCGCGGCGATATTGTCCGTGAGCGTGACGGTAATGTTTCCGGGGCCGGCCACACACTCCAAGCTGACCCTGCCCGTCGCAGTATTCCCGCCGATTATAGGGTTGGGGCTCACCGCCACTGCCAGGACGCCTATGGGCCGCACCGTCAGCGTGGCGCTCTTGGTTACTGTTCCGAGCTTGGCCGTCACAGTCCCGGTCTGGCTGGTCGAGACGGGAACGGTCGTGATAGTGAAAGTCTTAGAGGTCGCTCCGGCCGGGATGATTACACTGGACGGAAGCGTGGTTGACGCGAGCGTATCGGAGAGCGTCACGACCGTCCCATTGGCCGGCGCTGGCGCGCTGATTCGCACCGTCCCCGTCACGCCCTTGCAGCCCGCTACCAACGTGGGATTCAGCGTAAGCGAGGACAGCGCGGGGCCGGGCGGCGGCGCTGCGGCCTGTGTGACCGTGAAGGTCTTACCCGCGACGGTGATCGTCCCCGTTCTTGAAGTCGTAGCCGTGTTGGCCGCCACGCTGTAGCTGACGGTTCCAGCGCCGCTGCCGCTCGCGCCCGCCGTGATGGTAATCCATGTGACATTGCTTCTGGCAGTCCAGGCGCAGCCGGTCGTGGTCGTCACCGTAATCCTGCTGGCTCCGCCACTGGACGGATACGAAGCGCTCGTAGGCGAGATGGAATAGTTGCATGGAGCCGCCGCCTGTGTGACCGTGAAGGTTTTTCCGGCGACAGTAATCGTCCCCGTCCTTGAAACGGTCGCCGTGTTTGCCGCGACCGTATAACTAACTGTACCGTTGCCGCTCCTGCTTGCGCCCGCCGTAATGGTGATCCAGGTAACATTGCTTTTCGCAGTCCATGCACAGTTGGCCGTGGTCGTCACCGTAATCGAGCCAGTCCCGCTTGCGGACGAAAACGAGGCGCTCGTAGGCGAGATGGTATAAGCACACGGCGGGGGGGCTCCGGCCTGTGTGACGGTGAAAGTCCGCCCCGCAATCGTAACCGTCCCGCTCCGTGAAGTCGTCGCCGTGTTCGCAGCCACACTATAGCTGACCGTCCCGTTACCGGTGCCGCTTGCGCCCTGCGTGACCGTTATCCATGTGACGTTGCTTCTGGCAGTCCAGGCGCAGCCGGCGGTGGTCGTCACTGTGACGCTGCCGGTCCCGCCTGTGGATGGAAGCGAAGCGCTCGCAGGCGAGATGGTGAACGTGCAAGCGGGGGTGGCCGCCGCCTGTGTGACCGTGAAGGTCTTACCCGCGACGGTGATCGTCCCTGTTCTTGAAGTCGTAGCTGTGTTGGCCGCCACGCTGTAGCTGACCATCCCGTTGCCGGTGCCGCTTGCGCCCTGCGTGATGGTAATCCATGTGACGTTGCTCGCTGCCGTCCACGTGCAGCCGGCGGTGGCCGTCACGGTGATCGAGCCGGTTCCACCCGTTGCCGGAAGGGAAGCGCTCGTGGGCGCGATCGAGTAGGTGCAGACCGGCGCTCTTGATAGGCATGTCGAGTTGGCGTTGATAAAGGCTGTGATCTGATCGCGCGAGAACTGGCAAAAACTGATGACGGAGGTGTTCGTAGAGACCGACTGCATGATCGTGTTGGCGCAGGCGGCGTTGCCGTCCGTGTGTGTGGCATTGAAGTTGTGACCGATCTCGTGCGCGGGCAAGACGTACTTCTGTGGCGCGGCCGCCACTCTTTCCGACAGGCTGTAGGCGTTCGCCGGAGAGCCGCAGACGACGCCAGTCCAGCCGACGCCCGCCGTGTTAGTCAGGTTCTTGCCCGTCCACATGTGTGCCAGGTCGCGTACCACGCCCGAAAAATTTGCGTTCCAGTAATTGGTAAACTCCTTGAGGGCTAGAACCGGATCGACCGTCGTGTAAGGGTCGGCGGACGTGGCCCATGTGTGTTGGAAGACTATCTTGAAGGAGAGACCGATCTGCGTCTGGTACACGCCCTCGACCTGGTTCATGATGCTCAATATCTCGTTATTGGCGTTGACCGTGCCGCCGAGCGCCGTGACATACTCGAAATCGGCTTCGGTAGCCAGCTCGGCTTCGAGCGGGATCGCCAGGGCTTTCGTCGTAAAGGATTCCGCCTCCTGCGCTGCGGACGAGACTGAATCCACCTCGCCCAGCTGGTCTGTGGCTTCGCTGATCCTCTCATGCAGCGAGGGGATGCCGCAGGTGACGGGTTCCGTTTCGATGACATCCGAAGCCCTGTAGAAGAGAAATTCCGTAGGCCCGGCCGAGCGAAGGTAGCGGCGGGCAGGTTCGACGTAGTACCGCTCCTGGGGTGTCAGAATCGAGCCCTCAAAACTATCTTCGTCAATCGTGAAGCGTGCCTGCGCGTCTTTGTTTCCACGTACCCGGCCCTTGAAGGTGCGGACGGCTCCATCGCTCATTACCGGCAATCGCGCCCCGCCGGCGACCGTCTCTTCGGCCATGTAGCCTTCGGCGCGAAGATCGTGTGGCTCTAACTCAAGCTCCAGGCTCTGCCGCTCTGTATTGATCCAGAGGCGTCCGGTCAGCCGAACCTGCCTCGCCGCTTCGGCCGTATCCAGCCTCATACGCTCGTAGTTTTTAAATAGACGGTTAAGGTCCTGCACGGGCGCTCCACGGCGCGTCCTCGCGGGTCGTTCTGTATCCTTTTGCGCCAGGTTCGTCGTCGGAAACAGAGCGGCGACGCCCAGCAGACTCGCGAGCAGAGATGCTATGACCTTTATCATGGCTGATTATTCCTCGGACGAACTTAAAAGCGAAAGCCTATGCCGGCGTTCAGCTGTAGATTGTGTGTCGTGTTATAGCCGCCGATAATGCTTGAGCGGATAATCGTATCGCTAAGGTCGAAGCGTATGAGCGTGCGTGGCGACACGTAGAACTCCGTCACGCCGCCCAGGTCGAAAGCGAAATTCGTCTTCGACAGCGAACAATCGCCCGAATCGACGCAGGCGAAATCAAGCCTCCGGCTGTGATAGATAAAGCCCGGCCGAGCCTTGCCGAAGAATCCGAACCTGCCTCTGCGCCCGCCCGCTTTGACGCCTAGAAGCCCCAGCGTCTTGCGCCCCGAAACCGTCTGATCTCCTTCGTGAGAGCGTGGATAGAAGTCCACCTCCGCCTCGACCGCGAAGTTGTCGTTAAAATTATAGCCCAGACGAGAGCCCACGCCCGGCTCAAGCACACGGTCGCCGTAATCTTCATAGTGAAACATGGAGAAATGAACACCGACTTCAAACTTTCTTTCCGAGGCAGTGGGCGTGCGCGGCGACGGGACGGGCGGGCCGATCAACTTTGGAGGATGCTCGGTCTGCGCCGCCACTTGAAAACAGAGCGACAGCAGGCAGAACAATAGCGCGGCGAGATTGACGCGCGGGAAACCAGAAGCGGGCGATAGCGCCCGGAAAGCTCTCGAAGATGCCTTTGCATAAGTCTGCTCGATCGGGATTTTGCGCGACGGGCTCGGTCTCTTGTCACACGACGGGTCGTAAAATCCGGGCCGCGCCTTCTCGGCCGGCCGGGAAATGAACCGAGTTTGTTCAACCATATATGCCTCTGTGTTTGGTAAAGGTCGGATGTTCCCTGGTAGAGCGAACCCGGAGAATATAGTACACACCGTGCCATATTTGGAACCATCTTCTGTTTCGCTTGTGATTCGAGCGGACGCCCCGCCGGCATTCTTGAAATAAACTCTTGAGATAATCTGGAAACCGCTCCATACTGCACCCTGTTATAAGTCACATTCGGACTCTCCTTTTCCAAATTCTTGTGGAGGCATAAATGCGAAGGTCATTATCTATCCTTGTACTGATAGCTGCGCTGTCTCTCCCCTTCAGTAACCCGCTCGCACAAACAAAAAGGCAGACGCTACTGCCGCCGTCGCCGCCACCCGCTCCGCCGTCAGCCAGGCAAATCCCTAAAAGGATAAGCGTTCATGGCGACGCCTGGGACGATAACTACTTCTGGCTGCGCGAGAAAACGAATCCTGAAGTAATAGCCTATCTCAAGGCCGAGAACGCCTACACCGACGCGTTCATGAAGCCGACCGAGCCACTACAGAGAGCGCTCTATAATGAGATGCTTGCGCGCATCAAAGAGACCGATGTGGACGCCGCGTACCGACAGGGCGGCTACTTCTATTATACGCGCAGCGCCAAGGGCCAACAGTATAAGATTTATGCGCGCAGGCGCGTCGCGTCGGGCGCTGCGGAACAGATCACGCTCGATCTGAACGAGATGGCGAAGGGGCACACGTTTATAAGGGTCGATACCTATGACGTGAGCCTGGACGGAAATCTCCTGGCCTATTCCGTCGATACCACCGGCTACAGGGAATACACGCTCTACGTTAAAGACCTCCGCACGGGAAGAACGAACAGACTCGCGGAGCGTGTAAGCAGCGCCGCCTGGGCCAATGACAACCGGACGATTTTCTACGTGGTCGATGACCCCGTCAGCAAGCGCCCCTTTCGTCTCTACCGTCATACGCTCGGCAAAGCGACGGATGAGCTGCTCTTTGAAGAAAAAGACGAGATGTTCGAGCTTTCGGTCTCGCGCACCCGCAGCCGTCGCTTCGTCTTGCTGACCTCGGCCAGCCATACTACTTCGGAAGTCCGTTACTTAGCGGCGGACACTCCCGCCGAATCGTTTCGCGTCATAGAGGCGCGCGAGGCCGGCCACGAGTACTACGTCGAGCACGCCGGCGACGCCTTCTACATTCGCACCAACGAGGGAGGCGCAAAGAACTTCAAGCTGGCGGTCGCGCCCTTCAACGCCCCGCAGCGGCGGAACTGGAAAGAGATTCTTCCGCACCGCAAGGATGTCATACTCGAAGACGTTGATCTCTTCGCGAATCACTACGTAGTATCGGAGCGCGATAACGGTCAGCCCAGGCTTCGCATCACCGAGCTTGCGAGTAACCGGACGCACTATCTGGAATTCCCCGAACCGGTCTACAACGCCTCCCTGGACATTAACAAAGAGTTCGACACGCGCGTCCTGCGCTTCAACTACGAGTCGTTCATCACACCCGTCTCGATCTACGATTACGATATGGTGAGCCGCAAGCGCGAGCTGGTGAAGCAGAAACCCGTGCTCGGCCATTATGATCCGACCGAGTACAAGTCCGAGCGCATTTATGCGACCGCCTCCGACGGGACTCGCATTCCCATCTCGCTCGTCTACAAGAAAGGCTTGAAGCTGGACGGGTCGCGCCCGCTTCTGCTGACGGGTTACGGCTCGTATGGCTATCCCTGGCCCATCGAATTCGAGTCCACCCTGCTGAGCCTGCTCGACCGTGGCGTCGTCTACGCCCATACACACATACGCGGCGGCGGCGAACTGGGCAAACAGTGGCACGATCAGGGCAAGATGATGAACAAGCGGAACACGTTTACGGATTTCATAGCGTCGGCCGAGCATCTGCTCAGAGAGAAGTACACGTCCAGGGACAGGCTTGCGATAACGGGCCTCAGCGCCGGAGGGCTGCTGATCGGAGCGGTGACGAATATGCGCCCCGAGCTGTTCAAAGCCGTGGTCATGAAAGTCCCCTTCGTAGATGTGATAAACACCATGCTGGACGCCACGCTGCCGCTGACGGCCGGCGAGTGGGAGGAGTGGGGGAACCCCATCGCAAGCAGGGAGCAGTACCTTTACATGAAGTCCTACTCGCCCTACGACAACATAGAGGCGAAAGAATACCCCGCGATGCTCGTCACGACATCGCTCAATGACAGTCAGGTGCTCTATCATGAGCCGGCCAAGTACGTCGCCAAGCTGCGGGCTATGAAAACGGACAGGAATCCTCTGCTTCTGAAGACTAATATGGGCGCGGGTCATGGCGGGGCGGCGGGCCGCTACGATTTCCTGAAAGAGACGGCATTTGATTACGCCTTTATCCTGACCGAGCTTGGCATAACTAGATAATGCTGCCGGGCAGGCTGGAAGCTGAGCGGCCGTGAAGCCATAAAACGAGGATAAGCATGAGCCGGAAGAAAAAAGAGAATTCGAGCCACCCCTTCAATCGTAGAGATTTCCTGCGCTATACGGCTATGGGGAGCGCTATGGCTTTCGCCCCTTCTGTCCTGACCGAAGTGGCGGAAGCGGCCAGTCTCCCGGCTTCGTCATCGAGCATAAGTCGGTTTGAGCTGGAAGAGCTGACGGTCGCGGAATTGCAGGCCGGGATGGAGTCGGGCAAGTGGACGGCGCGCTCCGTCGCCGAGAAGTACCTCTCGCAGATCGAAAAGATTGACAAGCATGGGCCGGAAGTCAATTCCGTCATCGAGCTTAACCCTGATGCGCCGGCGATAGCCGAAGCGCTCGACAAAGAGCGCAAAGCGGGGCGCGCACGCGGGCCCCTGCATGGCATCCCCTTGCTTATCAAAGACAACATAGACACGGCCGACCGCATGACGACCACGGCAGGCTCGCTGGCGCTCGCCGGCTCAATAGCGCCCAGGGATTCTTTCATCGTACAGAGACTACGCGCAGCCGGGGCCGTTATCCTTGGCAAGACGAATCTGAGCGAGTGGGCCAACATAAGATCGTCGCATTCCACGAGCGGATGGAGCGCGCGCGGCGGGCAAACACGGAATCCTTATGTCCTTGATCGTAATCCCTGCGGGTCCAGCTCCGGCTCGGCGGTGGCCGTCGCCGCTAATCTAGCGGCCCTTGCCATTGGAACCGAGACGGACGGCTCCGTCGTGTGCCCCTCATCGGCCAACTCGCTCGTCGGGATCAAGCCGACGCTCGGGCTCGTCAGCCGTTCGGGAATCATTCCCATCGCTCACAGCCAGGACACGGCCGGCCCCATGGCACGCACCGTCACCGACGCCGCGATCCTGCTCGGAGCGATTGCGGGCATAGACCCGGCCGATGCGATCACGAACGAGAGTCGCGGGCACTCGGCCGCCGATTACACGCAGTTCCTCGATCGCAACGGTCTGCGGGGGGCCAGGATCGGCGTCGCCCGGCAATCCTTCGGCTTTAACGAGAAGGTAGACCGGTTAATCAACTCGCGTCTTGAAGAGATGAAGCGACTCGGGGCTGTGATCGTAGACCCGGCGGAGATAGCGACGGCGGGTAAGTTCGACGGCTCGGAATTAGAGGTGCTTTTGTATGAGCTTAAGGCCGACCTCAACAAGTATCTGGCGGCTCTAGGGCCGCGCGCGCCCGTTCGTTCCCTGAAGGAAGTCATCGAATTTAACGAACGCAACAAGGAAAAGGAGATGCCGTACTTCGGCCAGGACCTCTTCATCAAGGCCGAAGCCAAGGGGCCGCTCACGAGCAGGGATTATCTGAAAGCCCTGGCGAAGAATCGACGCATGTCCAGAACGGAAGGCATCGACGCGGTGATGATAAAAAATAAGCTGGATGCGATGGTCGCGCCTACGGGCGGCCCACCCTGGCCCACAGACCTGCTCAACGGAGACCATTTTACGGGCGGCTTTTCCTCTCCCGCTGCGGTCGCCGGATACCCGCATATAACCGTCCCGGCCGGATACATTCACGGCCTGCCGGTAGGAATCTCGTTCTTCGGCAGGGCCTGGGCCGAGCCGCGTCTCATCAAGCTGGCCTACGCATTCGAGCAAGCGACCCACGCCCGCCGTCCGCCACAGTTTTTACCGCACGTTGATTTGAGCGAATGAGGAAAGGAATGTTTCGAGCAGACTAAATCCCGAATTCGATGGCCCACCGTCACGACCCGGCGACCGGGGGCCCCGAGCCCTTGCGGCATAAACTTAAAGCGGGCTGAAGCCTGATGGCTTCAGCCCGCTTTAAGACGGGAGAGAATCATTCCCCCTAGAATTGATAACGCAGGGCGAACTGCATGACTCGTCCGGCCTTGTTCTCATTCAGAGGGGTTTGCGTCGAGGTGAATCTGCCGAAGTTAGGGTCGGGCGTGCCATCCAGGAATGGGTCTTGCCTCAGACTAAGATCGGAGATCGTGTTGGCGTCG
>DASQYE010000415.1:0-8514 GCA_035639355.1 Pyrinomonadaceae bacterium | reverse complement strand
CTGGCTTCAGGAATTCCGCGACATCAAAAAGGAGTACCCGGAGCACGTACTGATCGCCTCGATCATGGAGGAGTACGAAAAGTCTCGCTGGCAGGAGCTGACGCGACTGGTGCAGGACACGGGCGTCGATGCGCTCGAATTCATGCTTCTGGGCGCATCCACCGTGCAGCTCTGCACGGGCGTCATGCTTCACGGCGTCAAGATCATAGAGGAGCTGAAAGAGGGTTTGGCGAAGTTTATGACCGACAAAAAATTCGAGACTGTCCAAGAGATTGTCGGCAAGAGCATACCCTTTTTCTCGACCCACATGGATTTGGTTGAGCGCATGAAGCAGGCGAAACGCATCAAGGCGGGCGAATCCAGTCGCGACAACGACTGGGCCGAAAAGAGCATTACGGAGAAAACGGCTGAGCTTACGTCCAACTAGATTTGCCGCAACAAACGTCCACTCAATAAGGTTTTTCAAGCTCGGACATGAGCGATGGAATTTCTGCCAGAAGCTCGCGCGCAAGAAAGCCAAGGCGGCCCATGCGGCGGGCCAGCCTGTCGCCTGCGCGTCCGTGCAGGTAAACGCCCCAGGCGGCCGCCTGCAAGGGTTCCGCACCGCGCGCCGCGAGTCCCGCGATGATGCCGGAGAGCGTATCGCCTGAGCCGGATGTCGCAAGACCAACGTTGCCCGAGCGGTTGCAGTATGCCTCGCCATTGGGCGCAGCTATGAAAGTCTCCCTTCCCTTGAGAGCGATCACGGCGCGCAAGGCGCGAGCGGCCCGCCGCGCCGTCTTGAGCGGGTCGCCCGACACTTCCTCCTTATCCGCGCCCGTCATGGCGGCCATCTCGCCCGCGTGCGGCGTGAGCACCACTTTGCCCCGGAGCGCGTGAAGACAACGCTCGTCGCCCTCGACGCAGGCAAGCGCCCCGGCGTCCAGCACCAGCGTAGGCCCCTCTATGCGAGGCAGGATGCCCTTCATCAATCGCGCGACGGCGCTCTCGCCCATCATCCCTGGGCCAACCAGCAGGGACTGCGCGCTGTTCGCGAATTCTATGATTCTACCGGCGGCGGAGGCGGCGATACCTCCGGCCTTTGTCTCCGGCAGGGCTAGGACGCGAGCCTCCGGCACGGCCCCCGCAACGGTTTGCGCGATACTGCGGGGGGCGGCTATTTGCAGCTTGCCGGCCCCTGCGCGCAGCGCCGCCGTGGCCGCTAAGATCACCGCGCCCGGCATCTCGGGCGCGCCGCCGACGACCAGCACGCGCCCTCGATCCTCCTTATCACCGTCCTCATCGGGTTGCGGCAGCGGCCAGCGATGCAACAGCCCGCGCGTTATGGTAAGAGGGCTACGGGCGCGCGCGCCGGGCCCCGAATGAGAGTCGGAGTCTCCATCTGCGGCCCGCCCTTTCGTTTTAGCTCTCGGGCCCTTGCTTTTATTTCGCGGCGATGGGGACATCTGGTTTTGTCGTGACAGCTGCGCCGGATTCTTCGAGCGGCGCGACAAAGTTGAAATGACAGAGAGCGAGTTTGCCACGCTTGCCCAGGTTCGGGGCGAATTCGTAAGCCGTGACGGAGCAGTTGGCGACCTCCTGCGCATGGTCTATGGAGAGGATTTCCTCCTCCGTCATGCGTTCGAGCAGGTAGCGAAAACAGAGCACTATGACCTGGTGAGCGACGATCAGCACGCGCTCGCGCCGGTAATCGCGCGTGATCGTGTCGATCACGCTGCGCAGGCGAAGAATCACATCGCACCAGCTTTCGCCGCCCGGCGGGCGATGATAAAACTTGCCGAGCACGGTGCGCGCTTCCGCCTGCTCAGGATACTTTTCGCGTATGCCGATCCTGGTCAGACGGTCGAAGACGCCGAACTCCTTCTCGCGCAGCCGCTCGTCAACCGCGTAGGTAATGTCGTCGCGGTCTATGCCCGCCGCCTCAAGCACGCGCCGGGCCGTCTCGCGCGCGCGTATGTAGGGCGAGACGAGCACGACGTTGGGCCATTCCTTCGGCGACATCTTGCCGAACCATTGGCCCAGGGCGGCTGACTGCCGCTCGCCCAGGGGCGAGAGCGGCACGTCAACGTCGCGCATAGGAATGTCTATAAGCGCCAGCCCGGCCGCTTCCGCCGCATCGCGCGCGACATTGCCCGCGCTCTCGCCATGACGGACGAGCCAGATGGCGTCCGGCCATTTCTGTTCATCTTTCACTTAAAACCCCTCCTAGAAAGAGAGACCGCAACGGCCGCGCGCTCTCGTCAGGTTCAGCAAAGCGGCTCCTTACGTTTTAGCTTGTGGACGACGAGTTCCAGACCCGAGATGGACATCAAGACTTGCTCCAGCTCCCGGCCCTCGTCCCTGACTCTTTGAAACGCCGCTTCCGTCAGCAGTATCTCGCCGCACCGGGCCAGGTCTTCTCCCAGCTTGAAGGCAAGGTTGGCCTCCGAGCCGTACACGTCCTTGCCCCCGACGATCATATCCTGGCCGCCGACGATCAGCACCTCGCCGTAACCTATGCCGAAGCAGGCATAGAGATCGGTCTCTTCGGGCAACATAGTATTGGTGGCGGAGAGCCGCTTCAGTATATCTACGGACGCATCGAGCGCCGGGCCGACATCCGGGAAGATGGCGAACACGTTATCGGCTTCGAGCTTGATGATCTCGCCCTCGTACTCCTCTATGACGGGAGCGCTGACGGCATTCATACGGTGAACCATCGCCAGAAAGTGGATGATCCCGTATTTGATAGTGAGGCGCGAGAAGCTGGACATGTCTAGCACCATGATGGCGCGCGTCTCCGCGAAAAGCTCGCGTATACTGGCATCTATCTCTGAGGCGCGCTCCGGGTGCTCGTTCCGCTCTTGAAGAAACTCGCTCAGCTCTTTTCTAGTCTTGGTTCTCATCTGGCTTATTCGGGGACGAAAAGCTGCCGGGGCCCGAGTTGCGTGCGCTGGCCTTTAGTTATGCGCGCGCCTTTCAGCGCACCTCGTTGTTCCTCTCAGCCGCCGCTTCGTTCAAGGCCGTCAGCCACGACGGCGAGACGGCCGATTGGCTGTCCTTTCCCTTGGCGCGCATACGACCGATGCCGCCCGCCGCGCTCGGCAGCAGTCGATTTACGAGGCCGAGCACGTCAGCCGTCAGGCCCGGAAAGAGTCCGTGAAAGAGTACGGCGAGCTGCGCCTGTAGGGTCAAAGTAATCTCCGCGTCGCCGCGCTTACAAGCGGCTATGATCTGGCGGGCGGCGCGCTCGGCCTGCATCGAAGAGAGAGGCAGCGCGTCGCTGATGCTGAACCAGGCGTATTCGGCGCGGTGCTGTCCCTTGAAATAGGCGTTGCGCGGGCTGCCCGTGCGCATCAGTCCGGGGCAAACTGTAGTCACCACGACCCCGTCCTTCTGTAGCTCCGCCCGCAGCCCTTGCGAGAGACCGACCAGCGCAAACTTGCTGGCGCTGTATGGGACCAAGTGCGGCACGCTGATCTTGCCGCCGATCGAAGTGATATTGACGATGCGGCCGTCGCGCCGTTTTCGCATCTCCGGCAGAACGTGCAGCGTCGCGTAAAGAGGCCCCCAGAAATGCGTCTGCATGGCCTCTTCGTAATCTCCGAGCGTCATCACCTCGATGGGCCCAACCTGTATCACACCGGCGTTGTTGACGAGCACGTCTACACGCCCGTAATGGTCGCGCACGACTTTGACCATCTCGCCCACCTGCGACCAGTCCGTCACGTCACACGGCACGGCCAGCACGTCAGCGCCGCCCCCGGCCAACTCCGCGCGCGCCCGCTCCAGCTCTTCCGGGTTGCGCGCGCAGATAGCTAGTCGCGCCCCCTCGCGCGCAAACTCGCGCGCCATAACCAGCCCCAGCCCGCGCGAGCCGCCCGTGATAAGCACCACTTTTCCGCGCAGTTCGTACTCACGCCAGCGCTGCATCGCCGCACGCGCCGCAAGTAATGCGCCCGCTCCCGCCGCCATCAGCACCAGCGCGTTTTTATTCTGTTCGTTCATCTAACCACCCCCCAGGGATTTTAGATTTTAGATTAACGCTTACCGTCGGTCTTGAACTTTGGAATCGATGCCTTCAACCTTTGCTCGCCCGCCAATCAAAAATCCAAAATCATTTGAGTTCTGCGACGACCGGCGTGTGATCGGAGGGTCGCTCCCAGGTGCGCGGCTCCGTGTCTATCCAGGTGGCGACCGAGCGCGCCACGAGCGGCTCCGAGACCCAGATATGGTCTATGCGCAATCCGGCATTGCGGCGAAAAGAGCCCTGCCGGTAATCCCACCAGGAGAAATGTCCGCCCTCCTCAGTGTGCAGGCGAAACGCATCCGTGAAACCCCAGTCCTTTATGTGATCCAGGGCGGCGCGCTCTCTCTTGCTAAAGAGAATGCGTCCCTGCCAGAGCGCGGGGTCGTGCACGTCTCGCTCCTCGGGCGCGACGTTGAAATCTCCGCACAGCAGAACGGGCTCGCTCTTTTTGTGCTGCTCGTCTAAGAGGGCGCGCAGGCGGCGCATCCATTCGAGCTTGAAACGGTACTTGTCAGAGCCCACGAACTGCCCGTTGGGCACGTAGACATTAACGACGCGCACGCCCTCAACCCACCCGGCCAGCAGACGCGCGTGCGCGCCCTCTTCATCGTCAGGGAAACCTCGCTGCGCCCGCTCGACCCGCGAGCGCGAGAGTATGGCGACGCCATTATAAGTCCGCTGTCCGAAGACCTCCGACCCGTAGCCGAGCGCCGCAAACGCCTCGGCCGGAAATTTATCGTCCGTGCATTTCGTCTCCTGCAAACAGAGCACGTCGGGACGCGCCTGTTCGAGCCACTTCAGTACGAGCGGCAAACGCGCCGTGACGGAATTAACATTCCACGTTGCGATCTTCACCATTGCACCCGGCTCAAAGCGTTGCGATCAAGGCGGCGAGCAGCGCGCCGCGCGTCGCAATGTTATCAGTAATGATGTGCTCGTTGACGGCATGAGCGCCGTCGCCGTCGATTCCGAGCCCGTCCAGCACGGCGACTCCCATCGCCGCGACGAAGTTACCGTCGGATGCTCCGCCGACGCTCGCTTCGCCCAGCTCGAAGTCGAGCAGCGCCGCGATTCCGCGCGCATGTTCGTAGAGCGAACGGACGCCCGCCGTGCGTTCAAGCGGAGGGCGATTGACACCGCCGCGCACGACTAGCTGTACGCGATCGTCGAACGGACGCACCCCTTTGATCGACGCGTCCAGGCGGCTCGCTTCCTCCTGCGTGCTGAAACGCACGTCGATCTCCGCTTGCGCGCGGGCGGCAACGACGTTGGAACGCGTCCCCCCACGGATCACGCCGACGTTGAGCGTCGTGCCGCGCGAAGCGTCGTTCAAGGCGTGCAGTCGTTCTATCTGGCGCGCTATTTCCAGAATCGCGCTCGCCCCCTTTTCCGGTTCGAGGCCCGCATGAGCGGCGCGCCCCAGCGCTTCCAGCGTAAAAATGCCGGTCCCTTTGCGCTGCGTCTTGACGCGACCGCCCGACGCCGGCGGCTCAAGCACGAGCGCGCAACGAGCGCCCTCGGCCTCTTCCTCCAATAAAGCGCGCCCCGTGTCGCTTCCGGTCTCTTCGTCGCAGGTGAGCACGACGACGACCCGCCGACGCGGCAGCAGATCGAGCGCCGCACAGGCGCGCAGGGCTTCGAGCATGAGCGCGCAGTTGGCTTTCATATCGAAGATGCCCGGCCCGTAAATTCGACCACCCTCTTCTCGCCAGGGGCGCTCCCGGAGCGAGCCGCGCGGGTGAACGGTGTCCGTATGGCCCACCACTAAAATCTGGCCGGAGTCACCTTTCGCCTGCCCGAAGGCGCGTAGGCGCAAATGCTCGCCGTAGCCAGGGCTCTCAATACGCTCGACAGACGAGATGCAGCCGACCCCGCTGGCCGCCTCCGCCAACATCGACGCAGCGGCGCGGCTTCCCTCCACGTCGCCCGACGGCGATTCCGTCTCGACCAGCGCGCGCGTCAACGCCAGCATCGCGCCCCGTCGCTCGTGTATAAGGTCGCGCAGAGCCACGGCTTTTGATCTGTCCAGCTCATATTCCATAAGCAATCTTGTCAGGCATCGGATTACGAAGAAGTAATTTTTTCAGATTTCAAATCTCAGATTTGAAAATCACTACTCCTCAAGCCTTACTCACCTGGCGGCAAACTGGCTTCAGCAAATCTGCGACTCTAAAACCCATCAGATACTCTCTCGCCTGACGGTCAGGGCATCGATGCGCGCGCGATTTAGTTGATAGCCAATGCCGGGCGCGTCGGGCGCGATGATAGTCCCCGCAGGCGTGACGGTGACGGGAGGCTCTATGATGTCCTCGTCCCAGTAGCGCGCGCTGGCCGAAACATCACCGGGCAGGGTGAAACCCCCGAGCGTTGACATGGCGATATTGTGCGCGCGGCCCACGCCCGACTCTAACATCCCGCCACACCACACGGGCGTGCCCCTCTCTCGACAGACGCGCTCGACCCGCCGGGCTTGCGTGTGCCCGCCCACGCGCCCCAGCTTGACGTTAATCACTTTGCACGCGCCCATTTGAATAGCATGACGGGCGTCGTCGCTCGAATGAATCGACTCGTCCAGGCAGATGCGGGTTCGTACCTGCCGCTGCAATTCGGCATGGTCCAGGATGTCGTCGTGAGCGAGCGGCTGCTCGATCATCATCAGATCGAATTCATCCAGCGCGCGAAACATCGCGGCATCGTTCAGTGTGTAAGCGGAGTTCGCATCGACCATCAAAGGGATGTCGGGAAATCGCGCGCGCACGCGTTCGATCACGCCCAAGTCCCATCCGGGCTTGATCTTGATTTTGATGCGAAGGTAGCCCGCCGCCAGCTCATGCTCGATCTTCTCTAAGAGCAGCTCGGGCGTCTCCTTAATGCCGATCGAGACGCCGCACGGAATCTCACTGCGGACGCCGCCCAGATGCTTCCAGAGCGGCAGGCTGGCGCGGCGCGCCTCCAAATCCCAGCAGGCCGTCTCGATCGCCGCCTTCGCCATGCGATGGCCGCGCACCGCGCTCATCATGGATGAAACGGAGGCGGCCCCGTCAATCTCGCTGCCCTTAACCATCGGCGCAAGGAAGGCGACCAGCGTGGCCCAGGCGCTCGTCGTCCACTCATCTGAGTAGAAAGGGTTCTCCCCGGCTGTGCATTCGCCCCAGCCCTCCGCGCCGTCAGCGTCACGGACGCGCACCAGTATAATGCGTCGCTCCGTGGTGCGCCCGAAGCTCGTCTCGAAATAGTGGACGAGGGGCAGACCTATCTCAAAGAGTTCGACCCTTCCGATAATCACGCCTTACGACTCCTGAATCCGAATAGAGACATTATGCCCTCCGAAGGTCTTCTTTGTCAGCCGTCGCCGCAAAAAAAGAACGGCCCACGGGCGGGCCATTCTTTAAGCTCTACGAAGCCGAACGATCGAATTGATTTTAGGACGAGGCCGGATCACTCGCGCCTTCGGTCGAGACCATATCCTGCCCGTGCAGCGCGGCGTGCATCGTATGCCAGGAGAGGCTGGCGCATTTGACGCGGGCCGGAAAATCGCGTACGCCCGAAAAGATCGTCAAACGTCCTAGATGATTAGGCGTCGCTTCTTCGTCCAACTGGCCCGTCACCATGCGATGAAACTCGTCGAACAGAACCTCGGCCTCCTGCTTGGTCTTTCCCTTGACGCTCTGCGTCATCATGCTCGCCGCCGCCTTGGAGATCGCGCAACCCTGTCCCTCAAAGCTCACTTCCCTGACGACCTCGTCTTCGAGCAGCATGTAGACCGTCAACTGGTCGCCGCACAGAGGATTATACCCTTCAGCGGTGCGGTTGGCCCCGTCCATCTTATGAAAGTTACGCGGCTTCTTGTTGTGATCCAGTATGACTTGCTGGTACAGCTCGCTTAGCTCAGACATCTTTAGCTGAATACCTCTATGACTTTTTCGATGGCCTGCGCGAGCACATCGACCTCCCGCTTCGTATTATAAAAAGCGAAGGAGGCGCGAGCGGTCGCGGGCACGTTGAATCGCTTCATGACGGGCTGCGCGCAGTGATGACCGGCGCGCACGGCGATCCCCTCTTGATCGAGAATAGTGCCTATGTCGTGCGGGTGGACGCCTTCGATGACGAAGGAGAGCACGCTCGCCTTCTCGCGCGCCGTGCCGATCAGGCGCACGCCCTCGATTGCCGAGATTCTTTCGGTGGCGTAACGCAAAAGCTCCTGCTCATAAGCGACCGAACGCTCGCGCCCTATCTCGGTCAGGTAATCAATGGCAGCGCCGAGGCCGATCTGCGAAGCGATGGCTGGAGTCCCCGCCTCGAACTTATTGGGCAGGCCCGCATAGGTCGTCTTCTCGAACGAGACGGTGCGAATCATGTCGCCGCCGCCCTGAAACGGGTTCATCTTTTCCAGCCACTCCGCCTTGCCGTAAACGACGCCGCTGCCCGTCGGCGCAAACATCTTGTGCCCCGAAAAGGCGTAGAAGTCGCAATCCAAATCCTGCACGTCAATCGGCAGGTGCACG
>DASQYE010000414.1:0-5126 GCA_035639355.1 Pyrinomonadaceae bacterium | reverse complement strand
ATGGCCTTGAGTTGATTCTTAAATGGTGAAGAAGAGAACGCACATGATTGCAATCCGCGCGCGACGGGCGACGGTCTTAGCGCTCATAGTGGTACTGGTCTCGACGGCGTTGTCGGGGGCGGGCTCGCCGTCCAGGCCCGTCGCGGCGCGCGAGAAGACGGCCGCCCCGGCGCGCCATCTCATAATCTGCGTTGACGGCGTCGGCTTCTCCTTGATCGAGAAGATGCGTAGCGAAGGACGCTTCAAAGGGTTTCGCGCTCCGTCGCGCATGATCGCGCCCTTCCCTACATTGACCAACGTGGCGATGGCGGAGATTTTGACGCCGGCCGGCGCGCTTCAATCTCCCGGCTATGAAGATAAGTTCTTCGATGTCTCGGAGAACCGTATGCGCGGCGGTCTGCTCGAACGCTTTCAAGGCGCGCGATTCATCAGGGGGACGTTTCGAGAGCTTTTCGATTATCACCCCTCCGCCGTCAAGAGCGGGCTCGGCTACGCTGCGCCGCCGCTCAGCACCTATCTGGAATCGCTGACCGATCTGGTGCGCTTGCGTCAAAAGTTTCGCGCGTCGCGCGAGCCCGTCTTTTTCGCTTACACGGGCGCGACCGATTCGCTGGCCCATCTAGGCGGCGAGTGGCTCCTGCGAAAGTTTCTTGCGCGCCTTGACGCGACCGTGACCGACATCATACGCGATAGCTCCACCCCCGTAGAGGTCACGATCTTCTCCGATCACGGCAATCACTTCAGGGGCTACAGGCGAGTCGCCTTGAAGTCCGCTCTGCGGCGGGCCGGGATGCGACTTGAGGATCGCGTCCGCGACGAGCGCAGCGTAGTCTTTCCGCAATATGGCCTCGTCGGCAGCGCCGTGCTTTTCACACGCGAGAGCAACGAAGCGCGTCTCGCACAGGCGGCGGCGCAAGTCAGGGGTGTGGATTTCGCGGCTTATGAGACGGGCGGCATTGTTTATCTGCGGGCGCGTAATGGGACGGCGACCATAGAGCGACGCGGCGAGAGTTTTCGCTACCGTGCGGACGGGTTTGACCCGCTCGGTTTGGATGCGACCCTACGCGAGCTGAGGACGAAGGGAAAGACGGATGCGGAAGACTTTGCACAGGGGAAGGACTGGTTCGAGGCCACACGCGAGGGCGCGCGCCCGGACGCCGTGCGCCGCATCTACGAAGGACTGACCGGCCAGGTTGAGAATCGCGCTAACGTCATCATCAATCTGGAAGACGGCTACTACACCGGAAGCTTCAGCCTGGACATCTTCGCTTTCTTACAGGCGACGCACGGCAATCTTGGACGCGAGCAGAGCTTCGGATTTGCCATCAGCACGGTTCACGATCTGCCCTCGCACCTGCGCGCAGAAGATGTCTGGCAGTCAATCGGCTCGCCCCTTCTAAGCAAACAGGCGGAGATTCACGCCAGCCGCTCCGGCGACTAGAGCGTCAGATAAGTAGTTGATTGACTTCTCTTGCTTGAAAATCATGTCGGTCGCGCGTTTTTCACAGACCTCTTGGCGCAACGCTTCGGACGATCACCCGCGCTCGGCTGAAACATGACACGGCGAGGGGGGAAACCGTCTTCAAGCTGAAAACCTACGCTGCTCACAACAATCTGGCAAGGGCGACAGCGCCGATCAACCCCAGCGTCTGGGCGTCGGTCAAGGGTCTTCCGATGAACCAGAGAACTACGCACAGGATTAGGACGATAAGCGCTATGATCCAGCCGACAGTTCCGGGCGTGGTGTAGGTTCCGAATCGCATGGTCTCTCCTTTTCTGTGATAGAAGCCTCTCACCGTTGCTAAAAGCAGACGACGAAAAGCACTCACGGCCGACCAAAGCCCCGAGCGTGTCTTCAGGGAAAAGAGAAGGCTGCCCGGCCAGCGAATCGAACAGAGGTGCGATTGAATCCGCCGGCAATCATATCGCTCGGATTCCTCGCCGCGCCGTCCGGTCGGCAACGCCTGATTTCGCCACGCTGCTAGTAGGTGAACTTGACGCTTGAATTTTCACCTGTGACCCCGACCCTCACATGCTCGGATTCTAAATCCGACTTCTGCACCACCTTGGTCGTATTCCCGGCCAGATTGATCGGGTTGCTATAACCGGCCGAGCCCTTAATTGCGCTCGAATAGTTGCCGTTTGTCTTGTAATCGATATAGATTTGCGCCGCCGTCGCGTTCAGGGTCGTGATGGTCAGTGTGTTTGAATTCCCCAAATCCACTTCCTGCTTCTGCCCGTCGGTTAGTGTAAAGTTTGGCATCTGTCTGGCTCCTCTTGATTGTCGTTAGCCGAACATGACGCTCCTATCCTTAGCGCGCCTAAAGTAAAGACGCCCGGCACGCGGAGTCTGTGAAAATTTTTAAGCTTCTGAAAACTGAACAGCGCTGCGGCGCGACGAAGTCTCTACGCGCCCGGCGTCGCTCATTGCCTGGAGGCAATCCTTGCGGGTAGACTTGCTAACCGTTATGCCTGAACCTTTCACGACCGGGGAATCAAACAGATGAAAGCACGTCCCGATGCCATCCTTCAAAGAGAGCAGGCGGAGTATCTCGATCGACTGCTTGCGCCCAGCGCCGGCTTGATCGCAGAGATGGAGGAGTACGCCGCTCGCCACAGAGTCCCGATTGCCGACCGCGAAGTGGCGCTCTTTCTGGAAATCACCGCGCGCGCCATCAAAGCCCGGCGGGTTTTGGAGATCGGGATGGCGATCAGCTATTCGGTCATACATCTGCTGCGCGGTATGTCTTCGGACGGCCTAGTGGTGACGATCGAGCCGAGCGAGGAGATGATCGCGCGCTCGGAGGATTTTCTCGGGCGGGCAGGCGTGCGAGAGCGTGTGCGTATAGAGAAGGGTCGCGCGCTGGACGTTATGCCGCGCCTCGGTGAGACCTTCGATCTGGTCTTTATAGACGCCGTCAAGGAAGAGTACGGACAGTATCTTGACCTTGCGCTGCCGATGCTGCGCGAAGATGGCGTCGTCATCGTCGATAACCTGTTGTGGGGCGGGCAGGTGGCGGGCGAGATACGCTCTCCCGACCAGGCGGCCTCGACCGAAGCGCTGCGCGAATTCAATCAGAAATTTGTGCGGCATCCGCACCTGCGCGCAGAGATTCTTTCAATAGGGGACGGCCTGGGCTACGGCGTCAAGACGAGCAACGATCAGACGATTCTCTAGGCGGGGCTTTACCCAGCGACCGGGCTTTTAGGGCCCAGTCTTGAGGGGCGCGGACGCGCTTCTTCAAACGCCTTTACCATTATGATCTTGATAGAAGGCCCGCAGACAACTCAGGTTGCGTCCGGCCTCATCGCGCGCGGGGGCGTCGTGGGCTTCCTCACGGATACGTTTTACGGTCTGGGCGCAGACCCGTTCGACAAAAGCGCCGTCCGCAGAATCGGCTCGCTGAAGGGAAGAGACGCGGGCAAGCCGATTCTAGTACTGATCGGCGACGAGGCGGAGGCCGAGCGTTTCGTCGAACAGAGATCGGAGGCGTTCAATATAGCCGTCGCCGCATACTGGCCGGGCCCGCTGACGCTGGTCGTCGCGGCGCGAGCAGATGTACCCGAAGAGATTACAGCCGGGAGTGGTACTGTTGGCCTCAGATTGCCGGGAGACGAGAGCGTGCGCGAGTTCGTGCGAAGCTGCGGCGGAGCGCTAACGGCCACCAGCGCGAACCCAGCCGGAGCGCCGCCCGCGCTCACCGCCGCAGAGGTCGCGCGTTATTTCCCGACCGCCTTGGACCTGATTATAGACGGCGGCGCGGCCCGAAGCGACAGGCCCTCAACCGTGCTGGACACAAGCGGGCAGAGGCCGCGACTGATTCGAGAGGGCGCTGTCTCGCGCCGCCGGTTGCAGGAGACTCTGCGTCCCCTCGGCTTCGAGTTTTAAGATGTGTGGGCTGCTGCGCGAGCCCGGCTCTTTCAGAGAGAGAGAGGCCAAGAGCGCGGCGCTTTCAAGAGGAGCCGCGAACGCGAGCTACTGTTAGAGGGTGAGGGCTACTGTTCGACGGTCAGGCCGCGCACGAATCGCCAATCGCCGCTTCCGTCGATCTTTATATTGCCGACGTTCTTGCGTGCGACGACCATGTTGGCAGGATACCAGAGGGGCAGCATCGGCACGTCGCGGCTGATGATCTCCCAGGCGCGCGTGTAGAGGGCGCGTGCCTTTTCGCGGTCGGCCGTGTCAACAGCCTCTTGTAGAATAGGGTCAAGCTCCGGGTTGTTGTAGCGGCTGCGGTTGAAGCCTACGCGGTCGGGTCTCGGGATTCCGGTCGAGGAGAAGAGGTCTTTGAGGAAGATGGGGTCTTGATTGCCGCCCACCCAGCTGCCCGTCGTCAACTGGTAATTTCCCTTGAGCTGCTGGTCTCTGAGCGTGTTGCTTTCGACCGTTTCAATCTCAAGGGGGACTCCGACCTGCTTGAGCTGGTTTTGAATGACGCCGGAATACTGGCGGGCAGCGCCGCTGCTCGACGAGATTTTGAAGACGATGGGTTTAGAAAAACGCATCTGCGGGCCGTCGCCGTCCGGGTCACGAAAACCCGCCTCGTCCAACAGCTTCTTAGCACGCTCCGGATCGTAATTGTATTTCTCTCCCGGCGCATAGGCCCAGGACTCTTTAGGCAGAATCGAGTGCGCGATCATCGCCTGCCCGAGCAGCAGATCGCGAATAATGCTTTCCCTATCGATGGCAAGCGAGATGGCCTGGCGCACGGCCGCCTTGTCGAGCGGGGCGCTCTCCGTATTGAAAGTCAGGTGGACTATGTTCGCGCCCGGAAACTGTTCGACCTTCAGGTTCTGGTCCTGGCCCAGAGACTTCAGGGCGTCGGGCGTCAGGTTGGTCGGCAGCGGAGCGATTTGGACGCGGCCCGTCCTCAGCTCGGCTTGAAGCGCATTGGCGTCGCCGATCACACGCACGCGCAAAGTCTTGAGCTGCGGCGCTCCCTCCCAGTAGCTCGCGTAGGCTTCCAGGTCTACGACCTGCTGGGCCGTATCGAACCGGACGAACTTGAAGGGGCCGGAGCCGACCGGAGTATCCTTCTGCGAGACGGCGCTGTCCTTGGGGATGATGGCGATCGGCACAAGGTTGGAGAGGAGCGACAGCCAGGGCTTGCGCAGGCGGATAATAA
>DASQYE010000413.1:0-3441 GCA_035639355.1 Pyrinomonadaceae bacterium | reverse complement strand
AATCATGCGCGATCATCGCCGAATCTCTTCACCAGCAGATATACAGGGTAGCTGAGCGCGATCAGCAGGACGGCATAGATACTGTTGGCCGTATCGCTGACGATCGCGCCGACCAGAAAAAGAATCGACCCCGCCAAGACTATAAGAGTCGTCCAGGGATAACCCCACGCTTTGAACGGGCGCGGCAATTCCGGTTCGCGCTTTCTCAAGACAAACAGGGCGGCGAAGCCCGTTATATAGATGGCGACGTAAAGGAAAGCGGCCATCGCCAGCAGCCGCTCGAAAGTGCCGCTGATGACCAGAATGACGGCGGCCAGAGTCGTGAGAAACAGGGCTACGACGGGCGTCCCGCCCCGGTTGACCCGCGCGCCCACGGATGAAAACAGTCGGTCGCGGCTCAACCCGAAGAGTATTCGCGGCCCTCCCATCGTCACGGCGTTTATTAAACCCAACAGCGATAAAAGAGCGAGCGCGGTTATCAACTGTCCGCTGTATGCGCCGAAGACGGCCTGCGCGGCATCGGCCACCGGCAGATTTGAAGCCGCGATTTGAGGCAGCGGCAGCACGTAGAGCAACGCCAGGTTGACTAAAACATAGATACAGATGATGGATAAGACGCTGCCGAACAGCGAGCGCGGAATATCACGCGGCGGGTCCTGGAACTCCTCTGCGAAATAGATGGAGCCGTACCACCCGTCGTAAGTGGTGATAATGGCCTGTAGCGCAAACACTAGCGCGATTGCCAGCGCCGCCGGAGTCGGCGGCAAATGTAAGGCCGTTTGCGTCGCGCCCGCCGTCGTCTTACCGCCAAAAATAAAGCAGGCCGCGACGAGCGCCAGGAAAGCCAGAGCCTTCGCCAGGCTCAAGAGTTTTTGACTGTCGCCGCCTATGCGCGCTCCCAACAGATGCAGCAGCGAGAATAATAGTATGACGGCGACGCCGATCGTTTTGGCGCTCGTTCCGAGATTGGGTGCGAGCGCCAGCGAATATTCTCCGATGGTGATCGCCACCCACGCCAGTGAGGCGCAGTTTCCCAGCCAGTCCATCCAGCCCGTAGCGAACCCTGCGTATAAACCGAACGCCCGCCGCGCATAGACGTACCAGCCGCCCGCTCGCGGCAGGCTCGCCCCCAACTCCGCGATCGAGATCGCGCCGAGCATGGCGTAGACGCCGCCCAGAATCCACGCGGCGATAATCAGGTTGGCGTCGCCAAGCTGAGCGGCCACCAGCCCTGGCGTGCGCAAAATACCCGCCCCGATGGTGGCTCCGATGGCCCCGGCGATGCCGAACCCGACGCCGAAAATGCGCAGCAGCCTTTCTTTGCCTGCCGCCTGCAATTTGACCGTCGCCTGAATTGGCTCCAAAGGCCGCTCCTCTACATAATATTAATGCGTAGACTTCGCATATTGCTTCTCGCCTGCTTCGACGCGAAGGGCCAGACGGTTCTGGCTTGGCGGCAGCGGGCACGTGGCATAGACCGTGTAAGCGCAGGGCGGATTATGGGCCTTATTGAAATCCAGTGTGACCGTTCCCTGCGGTGTGGCGGCGTCCGCGTAGAGATAGCGCCCGGCTCCGTAAGTCTCCTTGCCGCTCGTCTCATCCTTGAAGATCAGGAACAGCTCCTTCGAGCCCTTCTCGGCTATAGCGTCGATGCCGTAGGTTTTGCCCGCCACGTCGAAGACCACGCGGCCCGGCGATGCCTGCTCCTCGACCATCCCAAGCACGTTCACGATCGGGATCATCTTCGGAGGGTTATAGGGCTCGAACCGGGCCGTGATTAGCCATTTCAGATCAACTGGAAAATAATCAAGCCCTGCAAAACTGGCGCGCGCCGGATTCTCCCTGTCCTTGACGCGCAGGCCCAGTTGATCGCCGCGCTTAATCACGTAAAAGCTGAGCGTGCCGAGAGTCAGCACGGTCGGCTTGCCGCTGGCGTCCGCTTCGAGCACGAGCGGGGATTCGACAACCCTTTCGTCATGCTTGATGACGGCCTGCGGCGAGGGCTCCAATTTGACGACCCCCTTGTCGAGCCACAGCGTCCCTGCAAACCCTGGAGCCTTGCCCTGCGGCAGGACGATGCTGTTCGACGGATCGCTCCCCAGACGATTCTCCCCCTCCTTGAGCCAGTAGAGGCCGACGAGCGTCAGCCAACCGTCTTCGCCCTTTAGCTCTGCGGCACGTTCGGTGTGCCAACGCTCAAGCTGCTGCCGGTAGGCGTTCTCGTCAACCGCGACGCTTTGACGATGGCAGGCGCAGATTAGAATGACAATCGCCAGAGATGCTATGAACGAATAGCTTTTCGACGCCGAATATTCTTTTATCACTTTTGCGTTCCCTTAAACCCGATCATTCTTTCGCCGGGGAATTGCCTGCCCGATCTCCTGACAGACAATCAACAGCGGTTTTCACGCATATTAACCCATATTCGCCGGTTCCTTTAAATTGCCGCCGTGGCGCAGGGGAGGGGATAAGCTGACCGGCGGGAAACGCTGCGAAGGCAGTTTCGGCGCGGGCGGGCAAGAGAATTGAAGCGTTCGATCTCCTATTGCTTTGCCATACGAAGTGTGCGATAGTCGTATGGCAAGGCAATAGGAGGCTCGATGAGAAAGAAACTCTTAACAGTCGTGTTGATCGTCGCCGCGTTGGTGGCTGTGCTGTGGCTCGCAGGCAATGCCTCCGAGCTGGTCGGAATCCTCAAGCGCATGCATGGAGGCTGACCCCGTAGACGGGCGCACTCTCAGGCGATAACCCTTTCGAGAGCCCTGTCGCCCGACTTACCGAATGTCGCTTTGCGACGAATGTTTTCAACGTAAGAGCGGCCTGACAGGAGTGGTTCAAAACATGAGCGACAAGACAGATATTTGGCAGGGAACGCTTGCCCTGATGGTGCTGAAGACCCTCGAAGCGATGGGCCCGCTGCACGGCTACGGCATTGCGCGGCGGGTCGAGCAGACGAGCGGCGGCCTGCTCTCGATCAACTACGGCACGCTCTATCCGGCACTGCTAAAGCTTGAGCAGGAGGGCTACGTCTCGTCCGAATGGGGCGTCTCCGACAACAATCGCAAGGCCAAGTATTACAAGCTGACCAGGGCAGGCCGCAAGCAGCTTGCCGAAGAGACGCGTGAGTGGGAGAAGACCACGGCCATACTAGCGCGGTTCTTTGCCGTGGCGAAGGAGTCTTGATGCGCATTCGACAATTACGTGCTCTAGCCGTGCGCCTGGCCAGCCTGTTCGGCCAGAAGAAGCGAGACAGGGAGTTGGCCGAGGAGTTAGAAAGCCACCTCCAGATGCATATAGAAGATAACCTGCGGGCGGGAATGACGCCGGAGGAGGCGCGCCGTCAGGCGCTGCTCAAGCTCGGCGGCGTAGAGCCTACGAAAGAGAGCTACCGCCGTCAAAGGGGGCTGCCATTGATCGAGACGCTGATAAATGACTTACGCT
>DASQYE010000412.1:0-10356 GCA_035639355.1 Pyrinomonadaceae bacterium | reverse complement strand
CGCGTTGATTATCGCGTCAACGACTCGCACACGCTCTCTTTGCGTCTCAACGGCCATCGCGACGCGAACGATAACTCCAACGACAGGGTGAGCGGCTTTACGCAGCCGAGCGCGGCGCAGCTGAGCCGCACGCAATCGGTCGGCGCGCAAGTGACGGACAGGATCGTGCGGGGGAGTTCCCTTCTCAACGAGGCACGATTCAGCTACGTCAACTGGATTCCTTCTGCGACCGCAGCGCTTCTGCCGCAAGTCACTATCGTGCGTCCGAACGTCAGCACCGAAGGCAACTCTGCTTATTCCTGGCTGCGCGCCGAAAGCTGGCAGTTCGCGGATCAACTGGCGTATCAGCATGGCCGCCACGAGCTAAAGCTCGGGGTCGATTACGTGCGCCAGAAGGTGCACGATTACAGCGTCACGGAGTTTGGCGAATACCGCCTAGGCGTGGGCGAGGTCGCGCCCGGCCCCAGGACGGAATACACGCAGACCTTCGGCGTAGGCTTCGTTCGCTACGGGCAGACGCTCGCCTCCGCTTTCATACAGGATAACTGGAGAGTGACGCCTCGGCTGACGGCGAATCTGGGGCTGCGCTACGACTACCAGTCGATCACGGATGACCGTAATAACTTCGCGCCTCGACTGGGCTTCGCTTTCGACCTGGCGGGCGACGGCAAGACGATTATACGCGGCGGCGCAGGCGTCTTTTACGATCAATACTACATGTACATCACGCGCCGCTTCCTGTTGCAGGGTGTGGACTCGCCGACCGTGACCTACAGGCTCAGGTTCGGCGACGCAGGATTTCCAGTCTTCCCGAACTCGCTCGTCGCTGCTCCGTCGGGTGCGACGCCCTTGAAGCGCGACTTCATCTATCTGCCTGGCGCTGAGCTGCTGAACCCGTACAGCATGCAGTTCTCGCTCGGATTCCAGCGCGTCCTTCCCCACGATTGGACTTTGACGGCCGACGCGATCCACTCGCGCACCTTAAAACAGATGCGCGTCAATGACATCAACGCGATCACGCCCGCGCGGCGCACGCGTCCTTTCCAGACCTACGCCGGCGTCCCCGTCAACAAAATAGCCGTCATTGAAAACACGGGCTCAAGCAACTACGACGCGCTCGACTTAGGGTTAATCCGACGCTTCGCGAACCGCTTCCAGTTCGAGGCCCATTATGTTTACTCTTCGGCGCTCGGCGGGGCTATGTTCTTCGGCGAGCCGGACACGGGGATACCGAACAACTTCGGCACGAGTGACAACCTTGAGCGCGGCCCGAGCGATTTTCACCAGCGACACAGGTTCGTCGCCCACGGGCTCGTCGAGCTGCCCTTTCAATCGCAGCTCTCCTTCATAGCGACGCTCGCCTCTGGCCTACCCGTCAATCCTTTAACCGGTGACGATACGAACGGCGACGGTTACAGGGTTGACCGCCCCCTCGGGCTCGCGCGCAACTCTTTCCGCACGCCTATGCAAGCGAGCTTCGACGCCTCTTACGCCAAGAGGTTCGCGCTCCGAGAAAACGTCCAGCTGGAATTGCGCGCCGAAGCATTCAATCTCTTCAACCGCTCGAATTTCATCAAGCTCAATAACATCTACGGCAACGGCTTGACGCCCCTCGATACCTTTCTGACGCCCATCGCGGGTGTCGCCAACTCAGACCCCGGACGCCAGTTCCAGTTCGGCGCGCGCCTGACCTTTTAGAGATGAGAGGCCGAAAGGTTGTAATAAATAAGACAATCCTTTCGGCCTTTAGTCTTTAATGCGTTGAGGCGAAAGATGTATGAATCAACAGAGTCCATTGTTTGACTTTGAATTATAGTTATCATATTCTTTGCCCGCTCGACCCCCCTTGGTTATTCTTCCCTTATTCCTCGAAAGGCATCTCATGTTGAAAATCCTATCTCTCGTGCTCATATTCTCATTGTCGTTCGGAGCAATCGGCGTTAGCGCTACATCAGATAGTGCCTCGTACTATGGCGGCACAGTAGCAGCATTCAAAGACGCAAAGAAGGAAGTCAAAGGACACTTGGTTACTACTGACGAAAAGGCCCTCCAGTTTATCTATCAAAACAATCAAACGGTTTCTATTCCGTATGCGAACTTCATCGATATAGAATACGGACAAAAGTCCGGACGGCGTGTTGGAGCTGCTGTCGCAACTACGATATTGCTCGGCCCTATCGGATTACTTGCCCTGATGTCTAAGAAGCAGAAGCATTTTGTTACCATCGGATTTACAGATGAAGCAGGAAAAGAACAGGTCGCCGTTTTTAAGATTAATAAAGACATGGTGAGAACATTTCTGCCAATTCTCGAAGCGCGCTCGGGTAAAAAGGTTGAATACCAGAGCAAGAGCGCGGAGAAAAAAGCTACCGGGAAGTAAGAATAACACCTCAAAACGAGGGTGCTGTCACCGTTTGCCAAGTCGCCTCAGGATGGCTTTCCGACCGATGCTGGCTGCATTACAGTATCGTCACCCCTGTACGTTATAATCACCGCGCTCGATCAAACCGGGACGGCCATTACAAATAATTGGAATGCTGTCTTAATAAGAACGCAAGGGTAAAAGACGCTCATGGATGAAAAGAAGCTGGAGCACTTTCGCAGCATACTGCGCGAGCAGTTGTTGCGGCATACGGAGAACGTTCGCGACGATCAGGCCGACGCGCTCGAAGCGGTGGCGGATGACGGCGTGAAGGACAGCGTTGACATGTCGCTGCAAGACGTTAGCCAGGAATTGGCGCTGCGGCTCGGCGAGCGCGAGTCGCAGATGGTGGCCGACATAGACCAGGCGCTGATGAGGATCGACGAGGGAACCTACGGCGTGTGCGCCCGCTGCGGCAAACCTATTGACGAGCGACGGCTCGAAGCCATGCCCACCGCACGCTACGACGCGGCCTGCCAGGCGGCCATCGAAGCCAGCCAGGGTCTGGACGACAATCCCACACTCTGAAAAGCAGTGACCAGTGACGAGTGGCAAGTGACAAGCAAGAAAGAGGTTTTTATCTCGTCACTTGTCACCGAGTCACTGCCCTTCTCACGCCTTGGGATGCGTCTTGTCGTAGACCTCTATCAGTTTTTCCATTGAAACGTGCGTGTAGATTTGCGTCGTTGAGAGGCGAGCGTGGCCCAGCAGTTCCTGTATGTCGCGCAGGTCTGCGCCGCTGTCCAGGAGGTGCGTTGCGAAGGAATGGCGTAAGCTATGCGGGCTTATATTGTGTATGCCCGCGCAGATGGTTATGTACTTATCGACCATACGCCCCACCGAGCGCGTAGTGATGCGCGTCCCCTGATAGTTCAGGAAGAGCGCCTGCGTGTCGCGTTCAGCCACGGGCGCGTTCTGCAAAAAAGCGTTGCGCACGGAGAGATAGATCATCAGGGCGTGGAGCGCCGGATCGCCAAACGGCACGATTCTCTGCTTGCGCCGCTTGCCCGTAACCCTCACCAGCTTGTTCTGAAAGTCCACGTCACTCAGGTCCAGCTTCGTCAGCTCCGAGACGCGCACGCCCGTGCCGTATAGAAGTTCCAGTATGGCGCGGTCGCGTTTCCCGAGGTCTGTTTCGAGGTCAGGCGTTTCGATAAAGCGTATCGCATCTTCGATCGAGAGATGGTTGGGCAGCTTCTTTTCCAGGCGCGGCGTGGAGACGAGCTTTGCCGGGTTCAATTCGACCACCCCCTCGCGCACCAGGAATTGAAAGAAGGTGCGAAGCGCGGCGAGCTTGCGCGCGACGGAGGTTTTCTTCTTTTGCGCCGCGTGCAGGGTCGAGAGCCATTCGCGGATCGTGATGTGGTCGATCTGGCGTATATCGACTTCGCGCCGCACGGAGGGGTCTCGCGCGTCCGCCGGCGCGATGTAATCGTAGAACTGCCCCAGGTCGCTCGCATAATTGCGCAGCGTATGCTCGCTCACGTTACGCTCGTAGCGAAGGTGCTCGAAGAACTGTCCGAGTAGTTGTTCGATCATAGGCGTTCCGAGGATCAAACCGGCCGGCGACTCACGGCGGGCCCAAACGGGATGGACAGGTTAAAACAGAGACCATCCCCGCGCGAAGGTCTAATAGCTTTTCTTGTCCTCTGCGTCCTGTCCATCCATTTAATTTCTATCCGGCGTTTTGGGGCTCGTTCTTACGTCCGGCTGAGAGCTGCCGCTGAACCTTTCCATACGTCGCGGGTAATAGCCCTTGCGTGCGCGCACGCGCAGGTTGGGGCGCGTGATGACGCGAACGCTGATGGTGCGAAAAAGGTTATCGCGCCGCTCGTCGCTCGGGTAGTAGCTCAAGACGTACTGCTGGGCCAGGTCGGCCGAGATTTGCGCGAAGGCCGCGTCCAGCTCGCTCGTCCCCCTGGGAGCGTAGACGGCCCCGCCCGTCTGTCCCGAGAAGTCCTGCAAGCGTCTTTCGGCCGCCAGATCGCGCAGGTTTGCGTTCTCTATGTGTCCGGTCTGCACTGCGTATATCTGGCAGTCGGCGGCCTGCGCGCGCTGTAGCGCCGAGTCGAAATCTATATCGCTGATCGTATCGGAGCCGTCCGAGACGATCACGATCACCTTGCGCCCCTGCTGGAACGGGCGCAGGTAGTTGGCGGCCTGGACAACTGCATCGAAGAGCGCGGTCGCTCCCTCCGGCTTGCCAAATCGCTCGATGGTGCGCACCAGTGTTCTGACATCGCCGGTCAAGGGCTGTTCGAGCACAGGATAGGTCGAGACGGAATAGATCGCCGCCTGATCCACGGGGCGTATGACGCTGCGAAAGAATCTGATCGCGGCGTGTTTCTCAAACTCGCGCGCCGCCGTCAGGCTGGAGCTATTGTCGAACAGCAGCGCCAGTATAACGGGCGTCTCGGAGCTTCCAAGCTCGGTGATAGGTTTCGGCTGCCCGTCAACGCGCAGCTCGAAGTCTTCCAGCTTGAGGTCTGTGACGGGTCTGCCCTGCGCGTCAAGGACGGAGGCGGGCACGGTCACAAGGTTAGAGTTGATGCGAACGACATCCTCCGCATCAACCTCTTCGCCGGCGGAAGGTTGAGCGGTCGTCGTCGCCGCCGGTGCAGCAGGCGAAGGCTGTGGCTTAGGGGCGGGCATCGGCGGCGGCTCCCCGAGCTGTGAGGGGTCTGAAGGCACGCGTTCCTGCGGCGCTGCCGGCCGCGCGGCCGGACTCTGTGTGGGGGCGGGTGTGGCCTCGACCGTGGAGCGTCTGGGCCTGGTTGACGGCGCTGTCGCCTGTTGTGTCGAACCGGGCTGTCGCTTTGTCGTCGTCGTAGATTTTTTCTGATTGCGCCCCGACTGCGCGCTGAACGCGAGCGGTGTCAGGGCGAGCGCCATGCAGACGAGCGCGCAGACAGTAAGCCGTGCGCCCCGTAGTCCCGCCGCGCAGGAGAAGAGGCGGGGGCGGCGGCTCGGCCGCGTCAAAGCGAGGCGGCCAGGGGCTCTGTGCTCTCTCTCAGGATTTTGTGAAGCCAAGTGTCCCATTCCTTGAGTGCGAGTTCGACCTGCAATTGATGGCGTTCGCGCTTGCGCCGCACCAGCCGCCGGTGTTCCTCGCCCAGCGGCTCAAGCAATGCGAAAGTAATGTTGACCGGCTGGTAGTTTTTTGTTCCGGCGCTGGAAACGTAGCGCGCCAGCGCGCCCATCGCGCTCGACCTCGGCGCAGTGACCGGACTCTTATCCTTGCTCAGGTGCGCCGCATTGAGGCCAGCCAGCCAGCCCGTAGCGACCGATTCGACGTATCCCTCGACGCCGCTGATCTGCCCGGCGAAGAAGACGCGCGGGCGCTCGCGCATCTGCATCGTCGCCGCTAGAACCCTCGGCCCGCAGATATAAGTATTACGATGAATTTGTCCGTACTGCAAGAACTCTGCCCGCTCAAGACCTGGGATGAGGCGCACGACGCGCGCCTGCTCGCCATAGCGCAGGTGATTCTGGAAGCCTACTAGACTGTAAGCGTCGGCCATCAGATTCTCCTGGCGTAGCTGCACGGCGGCATAGGGCTCGCGCCCTGTGCGCGGATCTACGAGGCCCACAGGCTTCATAGGCCCATAACGCAAAGTATCGCGCCCGCGCCGCGCCAGCTCTTCGACCGGCAGGCACGCCTCAAACCAGCGCGTCTCTTCAAAGCGCTGAAGCGGGACGCTCCTGGCTTCCAACAGCGCCGCGTAAAAGCGCGCGTACTGCTCTTCATCAAAAGGGCAGTTCAAATAATCGTCGCCGCCCTTATTGTAGCGCGCCGCGCGAAATGCTATCTCTTCGTTGACGGAATCGGCGGCGACGATGGGAGCTATGGCGTCGTAGAAGTAGAGCTGATCGTCGCCCGTCAATCGCATGATCTCTGCGGTCAGAGCGTCGGACGTGAGCGGGCCCGTGGCGATGACGGTAATACTATCTCCGGGCAGGCGCGTCGCTTCTTCACGAACGAGCGTGATTGAGGGGTGCGACGCGATGCGCTCGGTGACGTAATCGGCGAAGCGCTGGCGATCGACCGCCAGGGCCGCGCCCGCCGGAACGCGCGTCGCCTCGGCGGCCTCCATGATGATAGAGCCTGCGCGCCGCAGCTCTTCTTTCAAGAGATAGGGGGCGGTTCCACGCTCGTCGGACTTCAAGGAGTTGGAGCAGACGATCTCGGCCAGCTTGTCCGTGCGATGAGCGGGCGTCTGGCGGACGGGCCGCATCTCGTAGAGGCGCACGCGAGCGCCTGCGCGCGCCGCCTGCCAGGCCGCTTCAACTCCGGCGAGGCCGCCGCCGATGACCACTACTTCGCTCATACGATTTCGCTCAGGGGCGAGGGCGCAAGCCCCCTGGGGCTTCTTGCGCGCCCTTTTCACCAACTCCTTACGCGCTCCTTATTGGTTGGGTTTCCAAGGCGCGGCGTTGCCCTGCGGTGCGCTTCGATTTCGTGTCGCCGCGCCCCTATATAAAGCGGAAGGCAGAGAGCGGATAGGGCGAGCCTCGGTTTTTGTCGGCTTCCGCTTTCCGCCTCCGTCATACTGCGTTTCGGATTTCCCTCCGCACCGTGCGTAGGCTTAGGATGGCTGGCCTTCTGTAGTCTGGTCTGCGCCGGGTGGCTGCGGCACGTCCGCGTCCATGGCCGCCGCCGATTCCTGTTCGGCTTCCAGCTCGTTCCCCTCGTCGTCTCTGGCCTGATCCTGCCCGCCGCCGCCCGCGTCCTTCTGTCCAGTTTCGCTCATACCTTCGCTCTGCTGTGTCATGCGTTTAGCTCCTCGTTCGAGATGGCGGACGACTAGCGCGCCCGCGATTGTTTCCGCGTCGCACGTGTCCCGCTTTTCTTCGCCGTGCTCTTTTTGCCGGAGGCTTTTACGCCGGGGCCCTTCTTCGCTCCCCCGGCTTTCTTCGCCGCGCCCTTCCCACCGGCGCTCGCCTTCGCAGCGCCCTTCTTCGAGCCTCTTTTCCTGGCGCTTCCCGCAGTTCCCTTTCCGGCGGCGGCGGTCTTCTTCGAGCTTTTCTTCGCACCACTCGGGCGCGCTCGCCTGGAAGCGCTCGGCGTAGATTCCTTCTCCGCCTCTTTCTCCCTGCGCTGCTGGACTTTCTCGTGAGCCTCCGCCATTAACTGCTGTACGCGCTCGGCCTCGGTTTGCGGCGCGGACGGTTCCGTCTCTCCTTCACGCAGTTTTCGCTCCTCCTCCTGTCGCGCGAAGCGATCCTTTTCCTCCTCGGCCAGCGCCCCCTGATTCTGATGAAAATCGAACTCGTTGATTACGCCGCCCCGCACCTCGAAACGACTTTTATGCTTTGCCAGATTCTTATCTTTGGGCATCCCTCTATGTTCCTCCTTGTGTCGTCGTGCGCTATGCCCGCTGCTTGACAGTGAGTGCCGGGCATTCGTATATTCGCTTTACTTAGCAAGCCAAAGCCACCTTAGCTCAGTTGGTAGAGCGACTGATTCGTAATCAGTAGGTCTGCGGTTCAAATCCGCAAGGTGGCTCCATAAATTTTAGTTGCCGTATAGCTGTAACATCAGTTATACGGCAAACTCCTTCGAGCTTCAATCTTCGACCGGCCAATTTTTTATAAACGAGCCGCCCAATTTTATATCTTTGACGACTACTCACGCACGGGGTTCATCAGCTCTACAGTCAAGCTTCTTCAAACGCAGGCCACTGCCTGTCTACAAACTCAAGGTGCAGGCGGTTGAGGCCATCCGTTCCCCTGCGCAGCCTGCGGACGGCGGCGATGACGGCTATGTCGTAGTACGCGGCGCGGACTCTCACATAGCGCCCGCGCATGATATCCAGGCCGGTGCTGATGGCCATACCTCGACGACTGATGTTCTCGGTCGCGGCGGGCTCGCTGGCTAATACGCGTCCGTCAGCATCGTAGACTTCGATCAGGACATCGACGGCCATCATATTTCGCGCCTCCGCTCGCCGCTCTCCGAAAGGCTCGCTCATCGCTTCGGCCTCGAACCGCTCGCGCATGCGCCATAGATTTTCCTCAGCCGGAGCGCCGTCGATCTCGTAGCGTTGCGAAGGGTCTGTTTCAAAGCTCGGCGGCGCTTGTTTGCCTATGAATGCGACGCCGATCTCAAAGCGCGGCGGGCGGGGAGGCTGCGCCGGAAGAAGCGGGGCCGCATGGCGTACTAGCGCCCAGATGTTGTACTGCTCCTCGCTGTAATCAAACGAGCGAAGCTGACGCGGCAATGGCATGGTCAGGTGCAGGAGGCGTCCCCTCTCCGTAGGCCGCCCGATGCGGAGCCGCGCGCCGAAGGGAGTAATATCGATCAGGCGCGTCTTCTCAACCCAGCCGTGATCCGCGCTCTCCAGACAATGGACGCGGACGGGCAGCTCCATCTCCAGGCGTTCACGCAGGCGTCTCGATCTGCCTTCAAGTAGCATCTACAGTCTCTCCGTTCAGGCGGGCGGCGCACACCGAAAACCTGCGCGCACGCCGGGACAATGGCGAGTATGACGGGCCCTGTCAGTATGTGACAAGTCGAAAGCGAGTGCTACTCCGGGCGGCAAAGTTGACTTCTCGCCGTATCTGCCTTAGAGTCTGCTCGCTCTTCGATTTCATGCTAATTGGAAACTACTATCGAGCGGCCTTTTATGTCTCAACTCGATATTTTCGCGCCTTGTCCCACTTCCGAGGTGTCGGAGCTGATACGCCTTTGGATCGGTCTTGGGCAGAGCAGCAGCAGTAGGCGCGACCTGCGAAGGCTAGGAAGGGCGAAACACTGAGCCAAACCCGACCACTAACAACCATTCTCTTTAAGGAAAGCGAGAACAATAGATGAAGAACAAGGCACTATTGTGCTGCTTGGCCCTGGCTTTATTCGTCGCCGGAGCCTGCTCATCACCCGGCACAGCCAACCAGACGACGAATACGACCACAACCACCACAACGTCCAATACATCCAACAGCAGGACGACTCCGCCGGCGTCGAACACGAGCAACACCGCAACCTCCAACACGGCTGCCGCCAACACCTCGGATTCCACGACGGCGGGCGCAGCGCAAGACTTCACTCTGGTGAATGCGACCGGCGTGGAGATCGACAAGCTTTACGTCTCCCCGCACGACGCCGACGATTGGCAGGAAGATGTTCTCGGACGCGATACTCTACCCAGCGGCCAGAGCGTAGATATCAAGTTTCATCGCAGCGAGAAGGCCCCCATGTGGGACTTGAGGGTTGAAGACTCCAAGGGCAACGCCATCGAATGGGAGAATCTCAACCTGCTGGAAATCTCAAAGGTCACGCTGCACTACGAAAACGGTAAAGGCACCGCCGAAGTTGAATAGCAGCAGCGTCTCATCATAGCGCATATACCAATCCGCAAATAAGAGGGCGGCGAGATGAAAGTCTCGCCGCCCTCTTACATTGTCCTTCCGCAGGGGCGCGTCCGGGGCCGTGGGTAAATATCCCAGGAGGATTGGCCCACGCCGACGTTCTCGCAGATCAATTGCAGCGCGATTGGTCGGGCCGCCGGACGGGCGCGGTCAACTCTGGCAAAGACGCGTCAATAGACCCTATGAAAATCTCTGTCATCAGATTATCGCGGTAGCCGCCGTCTATGATGACGATGCGGCTGGCGTCTATCTCGTGCCGGTTGATGAGCCAATCTTTGGCGCGTTCGGCCCGCTCCTGCGCCTGCGTCTCGGCGCTGCACTTCCCGCCGTAGACGATTATGTAGCCCTGCGCGTCCGGCTCTTTTCGTAACTGCCGGGCGAAGCCCGCGAGGCGCGTCTTCTCCGCGTCGAACAGCAGGTCGCCGTAAACGTCCAGGCGGCGAACCCCCGTAGATTCGACAGGGCGCGATTCCATAGCGTCGGTCGGTCGTACTTCCAGAGCCTCGCGCCTGCGCGCCTCCATAGTATCGGGGGGACGGCGCACCTCCGACGACGTTGCCACCTGT
>DASQYE010000411.1:0-5827 GCA_035639355.1 Pyrinomonadaceae bacterium | reverse complement strand
CGATGGCGGTCGCGGTCGCTCATCTCTTTGATCTGCATCCCGATCAAGTAGCCCTTGCTCTCGCCGCCCTCCTCCAACACTATGTAACGGGCCGGGACGGCGTGTATCTCGACCGGACTTCCCGGCAGACCGAGCATGATTCGCAGGGTTCGGCCCGGATTGGTGATGTAAAAATTGCCGAGACGAATATCCGGCACGACGATGCCGAGACCCGTCTCGCTTATGTCCCGTGTGTAGCCGCCGAGCACCAGCGGGCGAGCGTTCTTGTCGGGCTTCGTGGAGGCGTCGAGCATGGAGACGTTAACCACCAGCCGTCTTTCGAGGTGGGTGGTGAAACGCTGGGCCGAGCGCCGCTCCTCTTCGGCGCTTGGCTTTCGCAGGCGCGCTTTGATGTGGTCTAGAAATCCGGTCACGATCGGTAAACGCCCCGAGGGGGCGACAGCGTCCTTTCCTGCTGTGCTCAAAATCCTTTCTCAGCCGACGGCCGCCAGTCCGAACCTGGCATCGGCCCTGACGCGCTCGACGAGCCGCGATGTCTCGCGCGTCATGCGACGCGCCGTCAGGTAATAGTCGGCTTCGTTTCGGGCCTCTTCCAGAATCTGCACGTCGCGCACCAGATTGCCGACGCGAAAAGTCGGCAGACCCGATTGCCTTGTGCCCATCACTTCGCCGGGGCCGCGCAGCTCCAGATCCTTTTCGGCGATGCGAAAGCCGTCGCTGGTTTCTTCCATAATCCCCAGTCGCTCGCGCGCCACGGCGGTGCGCTTCTCCGAAGCGAGAAGAACGCAGAAGCTCTGTTCAGCGCCGCGCCCGACGCGCCCTCGCAGCTGGTGTAGCTGCGAGAGGCCGAAGCGCTCTGCGTGTTCGATGACCATCACAGAAGCGTTGGGCACATCGACGCCGACCTCTATGACTGTAGTGGCGACGAGAATATTGATCTCGCCCGCGACGAAGCGGCGCATGATCTCTTCCTTCTCCGAGGACTTCATCTTGCCGTGGAGCAGACCGACAGAGAAAGTAGGAAAGACGCGGTCGCGCAGGTGCTCGTACATGCGCGTCGCGTCCTTTAAGTCCATCTTCTCGGACTCTTCGACCAGCGGATAAACAACGTAGACCTGTCGGCCCGCGCGCACTTCGCGCTCGACCCCCTTATAAACCCCCGCGCGCTGGTCTTCGCCGACGACGACCGTCTTGATAGGCGTGCGTCCGGGCGGCAGCTCGTCGATCACGGAAACGTCCAGATCGCCGTAGGCTGTCATCGCAAGCGAGCGCGGGATGGGAGTCGCCGTCATCACCAGCACGTCGGGGTTAAAGCCGCGCGTGCGCAGCTCCGCTCGTTGCAGGACGCCGAAGCGGTGCTGCTCGTCTATCACCACGAGGCCCAGCTTATGGAACGAGACGGATTCCTGTATGAGCGCGTGCGTGCCGACGCAGGCGTGAACCTCGCCCGCCGCCACGTCCTTGTGCAGGCGGCGCTTCTCGGTCGCGCGCAAAGAGCCTGTCAAAAGCTCTACGCGGTAGGGGGTGGAGGCGAGCAGCCGCTTGATATTGCGCGCGTGCTGTTCGGCAAGGATTTCAGTCGGGACCATCAGCGCCGACTGGTAGCCGTTCTCCATCGCGGCCAGCATCGCCTGGAGCGCGACGATCGTCTTGCCGCTGCCGACATCGCCTTGCAGCAAACGGTTCATAGGCGCGTCTGAAGTCATGTCGTCGAAGATGCGCGTGATGACTCTTTCCTGCGCGCTCGTCAGCCCGAAAGGAAGGATCGAGGCGATTCGCTCGCGCACGCGCGGGCTGATCTCTACACAAGCGCCCTTGGGCTCTTTGATCCTCTCGCCGCGACGAATGGCCAGGGCGAGGGCGACCCAGAAGAACTCTTCAAATATTAGACGCAGGTGAGCGGGGCTGCGCGCTCTCTCATACTCTGAGAGCGGCACGTCTTCGGCCGGAAAGTGTATGCGGCGGATGGCCTCTGCGCGACCCGTGAGGTGCTGGCGAGCGCGCAGGTCAGCGGGAAGCGTCTCATGAATCGCGTCGTCGTCTATGCGCGCGAGCACGGCGTGCATCAGCTCGCGCAAACGCTTCGAGCGAAATTCCCCCAGCTTGCGATAGACCGGCACGCGACGCCCGACGTGAATCGCCGCCAGCGCCGGATCGTCCGCTTCCTCCATGTCCGCTTCGAGACCCTCTTCGTCGTCAGCGTCCGCCTCATCCGCGTCGCCGCCCACGGCCTCTACGACACGCGCCTCCTGCTTCTCGCCCGTCTCCGTCTTCTCTTCGGCCAGCCGCAGCAGCGCGTGTTCTGGCGGCGTCCAGGTGCCGGGCAGCATCTCCAGCTCGTCCGGCTTATTGAGACGCAAGCTGAAGGTGTTGCGCCGCGTGTCCCATTCCCACCTGCCGAACGCTATGAAGCGCGCGCCGCGCTCGAAGCGCTGGCGATTGTAAGCGATGATGCGTTGTGCGGCGCGGCCCGACACGAACCACCAGACGACGACGGGCTTGGCCGTCCTTTCGGGATCGCTCGCCGTGATCTCGAAGATGTAAAGCCTGGGCTGTTTGGGCGAGCGGTTCTTGCCGACCTGAAAGCCGCCAGCCACCCGCACGTAAAGCTCAAGCGAAGCCTCCATGCCGTCATGCAGGTCGCTGATGCGCGCCAGATTCGACCTGTCCTCGTAGCGCATGGGCAGATAGCTTAAGAGGTCTTCGACGGTCGCCTCGCTCGCGTCCGTCTTGCCCGACACGGCGGCGAGCGCCAGCGCCAGTTTGCGCGCCGTCGCCTGGCCCAGACGCGGAATGCCGCGCTGGTAGAGGATGGAAACCGGAGTGTCTGGTGTGATAGTAGAAACCGAAGCCATCAGCGCTGATGATAGCACACGGGGAAGAGACCGAAACGTTATAAGATAAGGCAGGCACGAGACGCTTAACCGGACGGGCATCCGCGCGAAGGGGGAAGGGACTGAGGCCCGCCCGTTGGCGGCGCTTGGGCGGACGGACGGCGTATAATCAGGCTTCTTCCTCGGAGGTCGATTGAAACAAAGAACGAAGGCGGAGCGAGGGTTGCGCTGCCGTGTGAAACGCGAACGGGTCTTCCGACCTGACGGGGATTCGGGAGAAGAATGCTCTTATGAAATACTTCATGCAGACCGCGCGTCTGGGTTTTCGCAGGTGGCTTGAAAATGACCTTGATATTGCGTTGGGCCTGTGGGGCGACCCCGACGTGACAAGGCTGATAGATGCCCGTGGAAAATTATCCGAAGAGCAAGTCCGTGAGCGTCTTGATAGGGAGATCGCCACGGATAAGGAATACGGGGTGCAATACTGGCCCATCTTTCGCCTGGAAGGTGACGAGCACGTGGGCTGCTGCGGGCTCAGGCCCTATGACATGTCTGGACGAGTCTATGCGCTTGGCTTTCATATTCGTTCGAGCCACTGGCGGCGCGGGTATGCTCACGAAGCGGCGCGAGCGGTCATCGATTACGCATTCAACACGCTCGGGGCGCGGCGTCTTTTCGCAGGGCACAACCCGGCGAACGAGTCTTCCCGCCGTCTTTTAAAGAAGCTGGGCTTTCAATATACGCACGATGAGTATTTCGCGCCGACGGGCCAAAACCATCCGTCGTACCTGCTGAAAGCCGAAGACCATAGCCGTCCCGGTCTGAGCGCAGGCGAGGGCGGCGAGTTACCCCAGGGGGAGAAGAACCGAATGATTGAGCCGGATAGAGATGAAACGAACACGGGCCCGGACGATTCTAAGTGGGAGGACGAGGGCGGCCTCGGAGATGTCGAGAGCGCCGGAGAGACTACGGCCGCCGCCGCGATCAAAGGCCCAACCGACACCCGTCCCGTCGGCGCAGATACCCTGGCAAAAGTTGACGACACGCAGGACACCGCGGCGGCGGCGAGTGATAACGACTGAACCCGAACAGGACTGGCCGAAGATTGGCGAGGTCTATGAGCAGTTATTAAACGGCGTAAGGGTTTGCCGTCTTGATGACGATCACTCGCCGTCGTCCCCGCGATAAAGTGGCTCACAGTAATATTCCGGGCCTCCGAAGCTGCCGATTCGTCTCAACTCCGAAGCGCCTTTGATGCGCCCGTCGATAGCCGTATAGAAATCCATAACTGCCTGCGCACGCCTGACCGTTCGTCTTCTACGTTCGGGCCGGATTTTTCCGGTTGCCGCGCTGAAACAATTTATTTAGGTGGCGCGTATGTACCGGGCCAGCTATCTCTAAACAGTTGTAGCGCCGCCCCGGCGCATAGCAGCTTGCCGCTTGGGGGGCGCGTCCGCTTCGCTCTAAATAATTACACGCTCGTTCGAGAATGAATCCGGCGGCCACCGGGCCGCGTCTATAAGGAAAGTCAACGATGTCGATCAACAGAAGAGACTTTATCAAGCTGTCGGCCGCCACGGGCGGCGCGATGAGCCTCGGCGTCATGCCGGGCGCAAACGGTCTCGTCGCCGGGGAGCCGCGTAAGACCGTAGAGCAAACGGCGGGCGGGGCGGCGAGGCCGCTGCGCATACTTATCCTGGGCGGCACGGGCTTCACGGGCCCGCACCAGGTACGTTACGCCCTCAATCGTGGGCACAAGGTGACGGTATTCAATCGTGGCCGGACGCATCCGGGCGAATTGCCGAAAGAGGTAGAGCAATTGATCGGCGACCGCAACGGCAAGCTCGATGCGCTCAAGGGCAGGAAGTGGGACGTGGTTATAGACAACCCTACGACCTTGCCCGTGTGGGTGCGCGACGCCGCGCAGGTACTCAAAGGCAGCGTCGAGCGCTACGTCTTCATCTCGACGATCTCCGTCTACTCGGACACGAGCAAGCCCGGAATGGACGAGAGCGGGCCGCTGGCAAAGTACGAGGGCGCAGACCCTATGAAAGAGACTATGGAGACTTTGCGAGCCTCCAACTACGGTCTCTACGGGCCGCTCAAGGTGCTGTCGGAGCAGGAGGCCGAGAAGTGGTTTCCAGGAAAGGCGCTGATTATTCGTCCCGGCCTGATCGTCGGCCCTGGCGACCCCACGGGGCGCTTCAGCTACTGGCCGCTGCGCATCGATCGCGGCGGAGAAGTGCTCGCGCCGGGAGAGCCGACCGACCCCGTACAGTTCATAGACGCGCGCGATTTGGCCGAGTGGACTATACGAGCGGTCGAGCAGGGCGAGACGGGCATCTACAACGCGACCGGCCCGGCCTCGCCGCTCACCGTGGCCGAGATGCTTTACGGCATCAAGGCCGTGACGACTTCGGATGCCAGGTTCACCTGGGTCGATGCGGATTTTCTTGAGGCACAGAAGGTAACGCCGTGGGGAGACATGCCCGTGTGGGTTCCGCCGCGCGGCGAAGGCGCAGGCTTCGGGCTCATCAGCATCAAGCGCGCGCTTTCAAAGGGACTGACCTTCCGCCCGCTGGCCGTCACGGCGCGCGATACGCTCGACTGGTACAAGACGCTGAGCGCAGAAGAGCAGGCCAGGATGAAGGCCGGGATTACGCCGCAACGCGAGACGGAAGTGCTTGCCGCCTGGCACGCGCGCAAGAAACCGTCCGCATAGCAAACGAGCCAGCCTGAGAAGAAATAATCAGCTCAGCAAGCCGTGGCCTGAGTTATTACGATCAGTCCGGGTAAGGGAAGCCGCCGCGAGATTCGGAAACCTCTCGCGGCGGCTTCCCGAAACTCGCGCCATCTTCCGTCAGACGAGGTCTGCTTGAACATAGAGGGTCAGGGAAACCAGCCGGGAAGCGCCGCACCGACCACTTCGATGCGGCTTTTACGTAAGGCCGTGGAGGTGAAAGCGGACGAGGTTCGCGCGCTCGTGCTCGGGT
>DASQYE010000410.1:0-4324 GCA_035639355.1 Pyrinomonadaceae bacterium | reverse complement strand
ATCGGCGGCGACCTGGTACTGGCCGCCCGTGGGGATTTGTCTTCCGCTAAAAGTCACGCTTTGCGCCGCGATGCTGACGGCTAAAAGCAAGATGGCCGAAGCACAGAACGAGATTGACGTGACTGAACGCGCACCCCTGGCGACGAGAACGAGAGACATAGCGTTTCACCTCCACCTGGTACAGTGCATCTATGATCGGGGAAAATACAGTTTGGTCGAAAGAAAATATTCACCCCCGTGCCCGGTCAAGATATTTGTTGAAGCATGCATCTCCTCAACAGAGACCTGACGCTCGAATTAACGCGCCGCGCACACACAACGCATCAAGCATTCAAGTTGACGATGAGAGGCAAGCTAACCCGCGCTCCGCTTCAGTGAGTTGTTATGCGACGGTTGCGATACAGTAATCGCTATTCGGAATTATTCGCCGCCAATTTCGAGCCGGACAAATATCTGTTTGACAAAGAAGCATAGTAATGGTAGCGTCCCCCTTTCAAATCCGAGAAAAACGGCGCTTGACTGTTAGCGGTTAACCCCCCTCTCCGCTGCACCCGACCCAATCGCTGTACCCCGACATTTTAAATATTCGATTGCACTAATCCGCCGGGCAGTGATGTGCGGTTGGCTGATGGGCGCAAGCTCCCGATCAAGAATTGCGGGAGAGCCGTCCGCCAGATTGTCTACTAGAACATCCGTTCCGGTCGTTTATTGCTTGCCCCTCATGCCGATGAACAGACGGGTGCGCCGAGCTTAATTTCAGCTTCGCCAGATTTCGCTGCTTCTAAAAGCAGGGGATGAGCACCATTTTTGAAATAATGCACTGGATGTAGTCACAAAGCATTCCGAAGCTACCGGGTGCTTCCAAGGAGGATTCACAGAAATGACTCTCAAGCTCCGTCGCCACTATACTTTTTCGCTCGTGCTCCTATTTACAGCTATCTGTTTGATCGCGCTTGCGTTCGGCGTCACCTCGTCATCACAAGCTGTCAGCCGTAATGGCGACGAGCAAGATGCCGCTGCCGTAACGACGAGCCAGGAGAAGACCACAGCACCGAGCGAGCCGGCAGATGTAGCCGCCTTTCGCCAGTCGGTCGGCGGTGAGATCACGCCTGTCATCATCGAGCTGAGAGACGAGCCGGGCGTCGTGCGCAAAGCCGCTGCCGAACGGGAAGGGCGTCAGATGCAGTTCAAAGAGATCGCCGATTACGGCCTTCAACTGTACGCCAAGCAGAATAACTTCCGGTCGTCGCTCGTGGGGCGCGGCGTGCGCGTTCTCATGCGCGAGGCGGACGTGAAGCAGATTGACGGCTCTGTGCGACACATCGAGTACCGCTTCACATACCTGCTCAACGGCTTCGTCGCTTACGTCGCCACCGAAGACATCGCCCGGCTAAGGGCGCTTCCGGAGGTCACGCACGTCGAACAAGTCCAGCCTATGAGGTTCCACCTCGACAAGGCGATTGACTACATTCTGGGCACGCAATCGTCTCCGGCCGCTCGCCGCACCGCCGTCTACGGCACGGCGAAGGAGGTCGAGGTCAGCGGAAAGCAGTTCCAGCCGCAAGGCGCGCCGGGCCACCCGGAGGCACCGCAGGAGCCGAACCAGAAGGTTGACGGCTTCGAGGGCCAGGGCATGAACATCGCCGTGATTGACACCGGCGTTGACTGGCGTCACCCGATGTTCGGCGGCACGGGGCAGACGACGCCTACCCCGCGCGTGTCAGGCCAGGCGCCAAGCACAGCCGACAACAAAAAGGTCATCTACTACTACGCGCTCTCTAGCCCAGGCGACATCACGGACGACTTCGGGCACGGCACGCACGTCGCTTCCTGCGCGGCAGGCTACGGCGTTGACGGCTCGACGCCCCGCCGCGTGGGCTACGGCACGGGTACTGACGACCCTGCTACTGGCCTCCCAGGCACTGGTATCGGCCCGACGCCGAATGGCGTCCAGTTGTTCGGTACCGCGCCGCAGGCTAGGATCATGGCTTACAAGGTGTGCGGCCCCGCGAACGCCTGCACGGGTGATTCCGAGCTGGCGATGGAGGATGCCGCTTCGCCTTTTACTCTCGTCGCAAGCGGCGACACCGGGCCGACGCCGGTCGCAAAGCCCGTCGCCGATGTGATTAACCTCTCGCTCGGCGATGAGCAGGGTGATCCCGCCGGCGCGAGCGCGCGTGCGGCCAACAACGCGGCACTCGCAGGTACAATCGTGGTCGCTTCGGCGGGCAACTCCGGCCCCGGAGCGGGCACAACAGGTGCACCCGCCGCCGCCACGCTGGCCATCTCGGTCGCCGCCACGCTCGACCCCGGCTCGACCCCGGCAGGCGACGTGCTAGCGCCTGGGCAGATTCCACTCGAAACATGTGCCGGAAAGCCCCCGACCAGTTGTGCCGTCCCCGGCCCGCCGCCCGAGGAGGGTGCGGCCTCGAACGCGAACGCGCCCCAGCCGGGCGAGCGTCAGGGAATTAGAATGTTTCCCGTCGCGGGCGGCGCCTCACTTCCCGAAGGGTCTCTCTCCGCTCATTACGTCTTCGTTGACGATCCGAATACCACGCCGACGCAGGTGAGAAATCGCATCGCCCTCGTCCTCGGAGGGACGGGCACGTTCTTCAACATCGTCAACGCCGTCGCCGCGCAGATGCCTGCGGCCATCATTATCACCGACGACAGGGAATCGCTGACGGCGCTGGTCGTCGCCGGTGAAATCCCGGTCTTCAACGTCAACACGGAGACCGCCACCTATCTCGTCAATCGCATCAGCAATACCGACTCTGACGGTAATGGCGACGGAATGGACGACGTGGCGGTCGGCACGGTCTCACAATTTCCTCTGCGTCTGGCGGACAGCGTCACGCTCGCGACCTTCTCGCCGGGGATGGCTGGCTTCAGCTCGCGCGGGCCTAACGACTTCGACACGCGCTTCCGCACCGTCAAGCCGGACATAGCGGCCCCCGGCGTCGGCATCACGGGTGCGGCCACACCGGACGGGCTCCCCAGCGAGACCGTCGGCATGGCAACGCCCATCGGCTACATCACGGTCAACGGGACGAGCTTCTCAGGCCCGATCACGGCGGGCGCGATGGCCGTCGTTCGCCAGCGCGTGCGCGAGGAGTTGGGACTGGATTCGACCACCACCACTGCGGTCAACTACCGCACGAAGCGTTTCGACACGGTGACGGTGGCGCGCGCCCTGCTCCAGAACGCGGCGACGAACCTACGCAGCGGCCTAGGTGTGCCGCAAGGCAACGGAGCGGCCTCCTCCGCTTCCATCAACGACATGGGCGCTGGCCTCGTCAACCTGGACGGTGCGCTAAAGGCGAAGGCCATCATGGTTGCGCCGACCACACTCTTGCCGGACGAATTCACGCCGCAGCCGGCGGCGTCGCCGGCACCCTCGCCGACACCGATGACAGTGTTGCTTCCGACCGCCAGCTTCGGCACCGTGCCGGTGGTCGGCGTCAACGCAACCGTCACGCGCACGCACCAGGTCATCATCCGCGATCTGCCCGTGAGCGGCGGAGACGGCACCTACAACCTTAGTTTCCAGAATAATCGCTTGGCCGACCATCCGGGCTTCAAGATAAGCTTCCTGGCGGCCAACGGCACGACGCCAATCAGCTCGGTCAGCGTCCCGGCAAACGGGCAGGCGACCTTCTTCGTGAAGGTCGTCGCCGACGGCAATCTTATCGTAGCTGACCCGTCGGAATTCCAATGGTACGTGACGGCAACGCACGCCGCCACCGGTCAGAAACTACGCATGCCGTTCTACTACCGAGCGGTGCGCGCCCTTATTCCCAACATCACTTCACCGGATCAGCAAGCTCCGACGGGCACGGAGCAGCCCGCACCGTCGCCCTCGCCGAATTGCCCCGTTGACACGAACGGCAACTACACGATTCACTGGACGTACACCAAGCCGTCGGGAGGCCCGGCCCCGGTCGGCTTCCGCGTCCAGGAGGCGACGCAGTCTACTGAGGTATTCTTCGACGACGCAGACGAGCCGCTGGTCGCCGGCGAAAACTCGAAGTGGATTAACGCCACGACGCCGCCGCAGTGGACAACACAGGTCAACCCGGACACGGGTAGCCCCGCATACTTCGTCCCGGACACCTCCGATCAGAACGAGCCGCTCACGATGAAGGACCCGATCGCGCTCCCGGCGGGTGGCGCGTCGCTCAGCTTCTATAGCCTTGAGGAGACGGAAGAGGGCTTCGACTTCGCCCACGTGGACATCGCCACTTCGGACGACAATTTCCTCAACTACAGCACTATCGCATCGTTCTCCGGCAGCTTCTCCGGCACACGCCTGCTTGATCTCTCG
>DASQYE010000409.1:0-3699 GCA_035639355.1 Pyrinomonadaceae bacterium | reverse complement strand
CTTCTCAGTAAGTTGTGTGAATTTAATATCGTCTATGTCTGGCAGAAAATTTTCGCTTATCAACACCTCCCTTATTTTGTCGCGCCGCTTCTCGGCCAGTTTTTTAGTAGAAAGGTCTTGAGCGGCATGAGCGGCATAATCCGCTTGTAGAAGCCATTCTTCAGCATTTAAAAGGGCGACATTCTCAGAGAATAAGCTGGCATAAGGATCATCATCGAATTTCTCGGAAAGAGAGGTTTCCCCCATACGCCTAGATGCACCATAGCCGAAACAAACGAGACTATCTCCCATTCGTGACGCTACCGATGAAATTGAAGACCACGACGGAAATCTACTATCACGTGAGATAGAAATGCCGTGAATTTCTTCTCCACCTTTATTTTCCCTCAATTTAGTCCCTCTAAACAGAGTGGCTGAAAGAGAGTTACGCTGAAGGTTTGTGACATATCTGAAAGGTTTCCAATCAGACAGTGATCTAAAGTCAATAAATAATCCAGGAGTCAAAGATGAAGTGGGCCCGTGTTCATCGCCAAAATCAATCTCTTCTTCGATAGGTGCTATTGCGGCAAAGCTCTGGAGGAGCGTCGTTTTTCCGACTCCATTATCACCTAAAATAATAGTCCACTGCGCAGGACGGCTGTTACCATCTGATAGATCGAGAGTTTGTGTGGGGCCAAAGCAGCGTATATTCTCAAGCGTAAGCGACAGGAAGTAAGAAGGTATAGAGGACTGGGTGTGCCCTCGGCCATTGTTTTTGGTTTCGATTTCCGATCTGTTTTTTACCATTATCTCAAGTTGACGATTTCTAACGCATAAGCTGTGTTACAGATTATATCGCACAGCAGCTCGCATGTAATCAACAAAGGCTGACGAGCTTCGAGAACACCACCGATCTTGCCTTGCAAACAGGATGATTTCGCATGTAAGAGAAGCGACATTCCCCTATAGCTCACCATCTTTTCTTGCGGCGGGATTTGAAGTTGCGTTTGATCTCGTCGTGATTTGTTGGGCCGGGCAGCTTTTCCGGCAAGTCCAGTTCGTCGTCAACGAGGACTTCCATGTGTACGCCCGCGATGCGGGCGTATTGCAGGAGAGTCATTAGTGATGGCTCGCGGATTCCCGTCTCGTATTCTGAAATCCTGGCGTATTGGATAACGTCTTCGAGCCCTAAACGTCTAAGCATTTCTGGCTGAGACAGACCGAGCGTGAGCCGAATCTGTTGGAGCTTTTCGGCAAGGCGTTTTGGCTTTGGACGCGCGTTGCCCATCAGGTATTGCCTCCTGATTGGGCGAAAGATACGTCGTTCGGCTTGCTTCTACTCTCTGTTGAGAGTAATATGTGCCTGCGTTTTGTAATCGCCGAGAGCTTTGACCTTCTGTGCTCAACGGCGATGCTCATCTCTGGTCTATTTGTGAGGATGAGCTTCGCATGGGCCGTTGCCTGTAATTTAAAGAGCGCGCCGGAAAGATAACAGAGTCGGATGCCAGCCGTCACCTCCCAGGCGGTTGCCCTTCAGGCAGTTGTTCCTCACTAGATGTTTAGCTGGAAGCCGGTCACTGTAAAGTTACATGAGGGCGGACGCCGCTTTTCGTGTCCTTATTGTTGTCGGTCGCGGCAGCATCCGCCCGCAGACTTGCACTACTACGTGATCGGCTACGGTTTCTGTGAGTTGTGTGGGCGATGGATGCCGATTGAGGGAGGCGATAGGTTAGGTATCGCCAGGGAATTGAGGGAAAAGCCGCAGGCGGCGGGCGTTAAGAGGAAGGCACGGAAAAGACCGGCCAAGCTTTGAGGGCTTGGCCGGTCTTGTTTTGTGCGTGCCGGGCGTTTCTCAATGCCGGGCACGCTTTGGGTTTGATTCGGAGGCGCGGAGGGTTTTATTCCTCTTCGCCCACCACGGCGGCGGCGTCGCCATCACCGCCGGCGGCGACGGCTGTGCGTGTGGTGGTTGGCGCGGGCACGTCCACGCCGCCGACTATTTCAGGGAAATCTTCGAGGTCGCGGTCGCGGCTCGCCTGGTCAACGGTTTCGTCGCGGTCTACGCGGACGTTGCGGTAGAACTCCATGCCTGTCCCGGCCGGAATCAGCCGCCCCATGATGACGTTCTCCTTGAGGCCGCGCAGGTAGTCTATGCGCCCGGAGATGGCCGCCTCGGTCAGCACGCGCGTCGTCTCCTGGAAGGAGGCGGCGGAGATGAAGGAGTCGGTCGAGAGCGACGCCTTGGTGATGCCTAAAAGGAGCGGGTCGGCCTGCGCCGGCTCGCCGTCCAGAGCGCGCACGCGCTCGTTCTCGTCCTGGAAGCGGAAACGGTCAACCTGCTCGTCCAGGAGAAAGTCCGTATCGCCGACCTCGCGGATTTTGACCCAGCGCAACATCTGGCGGACGATCACTTCGATGTGCTTGTCGTTGATGTTGACGCCCTGCAAGCGATAGACCTCCTGAATCTCGTTGACGATGTACTCCTGCAAGCGGTTCATACCCATGACGCGCAGGATGTCGTGCGGATTAAGGGGGCCGTCCATCAGGGCCTCGCCGGCGCGGACGCGGTCGCCCTCCTGCACGTTGATGTGCGTGCCACGAGGGATGTCGTACTCGCGCTCCTCGCCGTCGTTGCCGATGATGATGAGCTTGCGTTTGCCCTTGGCTATGGGCCCGAGCTTGACCGTGCCGTCGATCTCAGACATAACGGCGGTCTCGGCGGGCTTGCGCGCCTCGAAGAGTTCCACGACGCGCGGCAGACCGCCCGTGATGTCCTTGGTCTTGGTGGTCTCGCGCGGAATCTTGGCGATGATGTCGCCGGGCTCCACCGTGTCGCCGTCGCCGACCATAAGGTTAGCGCGCACGGGCATCTGGTAGGTCTTCAACACCTTGTTAGAGGCGTTGCGAATCTCCAGGCGCGGCTGCTTCTTCTCGTCGGGCGAGTCCTTGACGACCATGCGCGATTGGCCCGTCACCTCGTCCACCTCTTCGTCAACCGTCACGCCTTCCTTCAAGTCCTGGAACTTGATGTGGCCGGCGACCTCCGTCAGGATGGCGAAGGTATACGGATCCCAGGTGGCGAGCATCTGGTCTTGACGGACGCGCGCGTTGTCCTCGACGTGTATGTGCGCGCCGTAGACGATCTGGAAGCGGGCCACTTCGCGGTTACGCTCGTCGTGGATGGTGAGCGCGCCGTTGCGGTTCATGGCGATGATCTCGCCCTTGCGATTCTTGACCGTTTGCAGATCGACGTAATGAATCGTGCCGTCGGTGCGGGCTTCGTGCTTGGAGGATTCCTCCAGGCGCGCCGTGCCGCCGATGTGGAACGTGCGCATCGTAAGCTGCGTGCCGGGCTCGCCGATACTTTGCGCGGCGATGACGCCGACGGCCTCGCCTATGTCCACGGGCTTGCCCGTGGCAAGGTTGCGCCCGTAGCACTTGACGCAGCAGCCGCGTCGGGATTCGCACGTCAGCACGGAACGAATACGCACACGCTGAACGCCCGAGCGTTGAATCTCGGCCGCCAGGTCTTCGTCTATCTCGCGGTTGATCTCCACGATGACGCGTCCCTCTACGGGGTCAATCACGTCGTCCAGAGCCGTGCGCCCGACGATGCGGTCGCGCAAACTCTCGATCTCTTCGCCGCCTTCGACGATGGCCGTCGAAGAAATTCCGCGCAGCGTACCGCAATCCGGCTCGCTGATGATCACGTCCTGCGCC
>DASQYE010000408.1:0-5373 GCA_035639355.1 Pyrinomonadaceae bacterium | reverse complement strand
CGAGCGGCCTCTACAGCATCGAGTAGTTGGCGTCGATGCGGGCCTCTGGCGTGTGATCGCCGCGCCGGACAACGCGCTCGCGGGCCCGCTCAAAGAGGCGTTCGACCATTGGGGCGAAGGTCACGGAGTCGTCGTCTGTTTGCCGCCGGGGCCCGACGAACGCCACATCGGTCTATTGCTCGAAGGCGTCCGCGCAGTCCTGGAAATGAAGGCCGCACGATTCGTGCTCGTGCAGCACGGCGGCGGCGCGGCCTCCTTTGCGCGAACGCTCCACCTGGAGATGCCGGAGGTCGTCACCTGTGTCGTTGATTTACCCGTAGATCATCCGCAATCGGCGCAGCTGGTGCTGGAAGAAGCCAGGCTTGCAAACGCGTATGCGGAAGCACACTACGATGGAGCCGGGAGGCGGCGCGAGCCCGTTCTGCGTTTGCTTTCCCTGCCTGAGCAAGCGGCCGAATCGGCCCTTGGGCCCGATGACGTGCTGTTGGTCACGGGAGGCGGGAAGGGAATCGCCGCCGAGTGTGCCCTCTCGCTATCCGGGGAGACGGGCGTGCGCCTGGTTCTGCTTGGGCGGTCACAGCCGAGCATGGATGTCGAGCTCGCGGCCAACCTTGAGCGAATGAGCGTGGCGGGCATTCCTTTCAAGTATATCGCGGCCGACGTTGCCGATCTGGAAGCTGTCAGCTCGGCAGTACGCGAGGCGGAGAAGGAGTTCGGGCCCGTGACGGCGATACTGCACGGTGCGGGCACGAACGTGCCGCGACTTCTCAACTCCATGGATGAAGCGGCGTTGCTGCGCACCCTCGCACCAAAGGTGCAGGGTCTACGCAACGTGCTGGCTGCGGTCAACCCTGACGGTCTGCGCCTCCTGGTCACGTTCGGCTCCATCATCGCGCGCGCAGGGATGCGTGGCGAGGCCGACTATGCGCTCGCCAACGAGTGGCTTGCGCGCCTGACAGAACAATTTCAATCGCAGCATCCGGCCTGCCGCTGCCTTGCCGTGGAGTGGTCTGTCTGGTCGGGCGTAGGGATGGGAGAACGCCTGGGCCGTGTCGATGCGCTGGTGCGGGAAGGGATCATGCCTATTGCTGCGGATGAGGGCCAGGCCGTCCTGCGCCGTCTGATCGCTCAGCCGTTGCGGGAGGTGTCGGTCGTGGTCGCAGGTCGCTTCGGCGAGTCTCCTACTCTCAGGCTGGAGAAACAGGAACTTCCTTTCCTGCGCTTCCTGGAACAGCCCAGGGTCTTTTATCCCGGCATAGAGCTTGTCGTGGACGCCGAACTATCTTCGGATGCAGACCCCTATGTGGACGATCACGTATTCCAGGGAGCGCGCCTATTCCCGGCCGTCATGGGTCTCGAAGCCATGGCGCAGGTGTCAATGGCGCTGCTCGACATTAAAGAGCCGCCGGTCTTTGAGGATGTCACGTTGAGCCGGCCTGTCATCGTACCGGAGAACTCGACCAGGGCGATTCGTCTGGCGGCTCTGGTCAGAGGCCCGGACAGCGTGGAGGTGGCGCTGCGCAGTGATGAGACCTCTTTCCAGGTAGACCATTTTCGCGCCGTGTGCCGGTTTGGGATTCACGGCTCGACCGCCCAAGCGCGGACGGAAAGCTCGCAGCCTTCCCCGTCCGAAGTCGCGGAGCTTATGCCCGTCGGCCTCAACCCGGACAGAGACTTGTACGGCGAAATCCTTTTTCATCAAGGACGATTCCGACGGCTGCGAAGTTATAAATTACTGCGGGCCACCGAATGCCTCGCCGAGATAGCGCCCTCCGAGAGCACAGACTGGTTCGGCCACTACCTGCCGGGCGGTCTCCTGCTCGGCGACCCCGGAGCCAGGGACGCCGCCATTCATGCCGTCCAGGCTTGCATCCCTCACGCGACGCTTTTCCCCATGGGAGTCGATAGGTTGACTCTGGACGTTGAGCCGAACGGCCAGCCCCGGTTCGTCTACGCCCGCGAGCGGTCGAGGGAAGGCGACACTTTCACTTACGACCTGGAAGTAAGCGGTGAGGACGGCTGCGTGCGAGAGCGTTGGGAGGGACTGCGGCTGCGAGTGGTGGATCACAGGGCCGGCGCGGGCTCCTGGGTAGAGCCTTTGCTGGGCCCGTATGTCGAGCGGCGTATTAACGAGCTGGTTCCGGGCAGCACCGTATCCGTTTTGATGGAGCGCAATCCCGGCGGCGAGCGCCCCTTAATGAGTGATCGCGCTATACAGAGAGCCCTGGGGACGGCCGCGCCCATACGCCGCAGACCGGACGGAAAACCGGAGGTCATCGGCGAGCCGCAAATAGAGGTATCGGCCGCGCACACGGCCGATCTGACATTCGTGGTCGCAGGGCCTGGGCCGCTCGGTTGCGACATAGAGCACGCGATGGCCCGGCCTGTATCCATCTGGCGGGAGCTGCTGGGCCATGATCGGTTCGCGCTGGCAGAGGTTATCTCGCACCACGCGGGCGAGGACGAGACCGCCGCCGCCACCAGAGTATGGGCCGCGAGCGAGTGCCTGAAAAAGGCCGGAGCGTCACTCAACGCTCCGTTGACGCTGGCTTCTTCGGAAGGCGGTGGCTGGGTGAAGCTGTCGGCCGGCCCGCTCGTCGTCGCCACGCTCGTCACACAGGTTCGAGACGTTCAAAAGCCGCTGGCGCTCGCCGTGCTGTTGAGCGGCAGTAATGGAGGCCAGCAGGTGAGGTGGTAACGATGCGAAGCTATGAATATCGTCACGTGGTGAGCTTTGAAGAGACGAACCTTGTCGGGAATGTGTATTACGCGAATCACCTGCGCTGGCAGGGCCGTTGCAGGGAACTGTTCCTCCGCGACAATGCGCCGGAAGTCCTGGCGGAACTCGGCAACGGCCTGGCCCTCGTCACCATGCAGTGTTCATGCGAGTACCTGGCGGAGCTTTCCGCCTTCGATGAGATCACTATCCGTATGCGGCTCGGGGCGATGACCCAAAATAAGATGACGCTTCTTTTTGAGTACTGGCGCGACACGGGCGAGCGCCAGGAGTTGGTGGCGCGCGGCGAACAGCGGGTCGCTTGCATGAGACGCAAGGGTGAAGAGCTGGTGCCAACGCCCATTATCGAAGAGCTGCGCTCGGCATTGCGATTGTACGCCGCCGCTTAACTGAGATTGGAACCAAGTATCGGCCGGAAGGCCGGGCCGTCGGCCTTGAAAGCACGCGGAGCGCGCCGTTTGTTTCCGTAGAAGGAGTCAACCATGAGCAGCGAACCAGATCAACCCGCTTTCGATTCAAACTCTTTCGAGCTTGGCGGTCGCGCCATCATGTCACGGAAGCAAACATTTTCGGGGAGCAGCAGTCGCACCGATACATTTATCTCACACTACCGCGCAGTTGAACGGGTCATCCTGGCGATGCGCGAGCGTGTGAATAAGCCTCTGTCCATACAGGCCATAGCGGAGATCGCCTTTCTCAGCCCTTACCATTTCAATCGCGTTTTCCACGAGCTGATCGGCATTCCGCCCGGCCACTTTTTCAGTGCGCTGCGAATGGAAACGGCGAAACGGCTTCTGCTCACCACGGACCATACTGTCACGGACATCTGCTTTCAGGTCGGGTTCAAAAGCCTAGGCACATTCACTACGCGCTTCACGCACCTGGTAGGTCTGCGGCCGAGCCTGCTGCGCCACCTGGCCCAGAACGACATCATCTCTTTGCAACTGCTGCATGATTTCAACGCCGAGCAGCGGGCCCATAGCATCTCGCTCAATCCTTGTGTTACGGGCCGCATCATCGCCCCCGAAGCATTTGCGGGGCTGATCTTTGTCGGACTCTTTCCGACGCCGATTCCGCAGGGCCAGCCCGTCGCCTGTGCCCTATTGTCTGCCGACGGTCTATATCACATCGCCCCGGTGCCTGCGGGGAGCTACTACTTGTTCGCTGCCGCTTTCCCCTGGTCCGAAGACCCCTCACCGTATCTACTATATGACACAGCTCCCTACGTGGGACTCGGCCACGAGCCGTTGGTGGTACACGGCGATCAGATTAACTACCACGCCAACGTAGTCCTCAGACCTAAACTGCTAACCGACCCGCCCATCTTGCCCGCCCTGCCATATCTGCTCGCCCGCGACTCCGTCGCTTGAGGGCTCTGTGAGCGGAAGGCGTAGGCCAAGACCGTCTTCGCCTACGCGCCGAGCATTACCGACTCTCGCCGAACCGGAATCTCGATAATCCAGGGTTCGACGCGGGCCCTCTGGTCAATCCCGAATGTCAATCAAAGCCAGTCAGGTGACTCGCGCCAAGCGTTGGGAGCAAGCCTTTGGCTTCAATAACTTAGATGGTTTCCCTGTCAAGCGCGAGTTTGGCCTAGGCGCTGGCGCAAACGAAATTAGCAACCTGTAAGAAATGTTCAGCAATGAGTGAGAAGTACTAAAACGCGTTTCTTGGTATGGTGACTCACGCTTGGGAAGTAACCCGGACAAAAGTGAACAGTTCTTTAGAGATAGCGTGAGCGGGAGCCTCGTTTTAAGGGAAGACGGGCGCGGGCTGATGCCTTCCGGACGGTCTTCGGTGGCATTGGGGTGGGTGAAAAATCATGGCAGCAAGGGCGTCGAAGAGATCAAGCGAGAGTGTCACTCTCTTTTCATTCATTGGGAACGTGGGCTGCATCCGTTTCCCTGAAAAGATTCGGAAGGCTTCCGGTATCAAACGAGATGACCGCCTCGCTGTGACCGTCAAGGATACGCACACCATTGTTTTGGAGAAGCTGGATATACCGAAGACCGCGGAGATCGCTAATCTGAAAAGAGTGGATGGCTGTTCATGCGCAGAGCCTCCGGCGGCGTGTCTTAAAGCCGACCCCGCTTTAGTCAAAGTAGGCTGGAGCTACGTGGAGTTGGAAGAGCCGCTGGCAATGCAGTTGGGATTCCTTCCCGACACGCCCATCAAGCTCGTCGGAGAAGCTTCACGCATTACGGTTTCGTTGCACAGGAAACGGCATGACCTGAAAGATGTGAAGCGGGTCGTTTGTCCACCCTAAGCTGATCCTTCGTCAAGGATCACAGAGAGAGTGGGAGTGGGTAATACCATTGATAACAAGAAGTGTGCTGGCACACGAGTTACAGCTTCAAGCCAGAGCTTGAAGACTAAAGGAGGATAATCATGTCAACCAACCTATACCGTAATGAGTCTTTGATCCAGATGGAAACCTATGGAACGGACTCATCGGGTGCGGACCCGCTTATCACTCAGATTCGCAAAAAGTGGGCCCTGCTGAGAGAGAAAGGCTACGCGGGCGATTACCCGATTGAAATTCTTCGCAGTGGTGTGAGTGGTGGGAACGGCTCCAACGGCAGTCACGAAAATGGCGGCCCCGCCATCAAGATTGTCGAAGTCTTCAAGTGGCGCTC
>DASQYE010000407.1:0-8648 GCA_035639355.1 Pyrinomonadaceae bacterium | reverse complement strand
CGGTCTTAATCTGCCCGGCATTGGTTGCGACCGCGAGGTCTGCGATGAAGGAATCCTCCGTCTCGCCTGAGCGATGCGAGATGATGGCGGTGCGCTTATTGCGTTGAGCAAGCTCTATGCAGTCGAGCGTTTCCGTGAGCGTGCCGATCTGGTTGACCTTTATCAGGATGGAATTGGCGACGCCTCGCTCGATGCCTTTCTTGAGGAAAGCCGTGTTGGTGACGAACAGGTCATCGCCGACGAGCTGAATAGTTCGGCCCATCTCATCCGTCATGGTCTTCCAGCCGTCCCAGTCGCCCTCGGCCATGCCGTCCTCAATCGAGATTATCGGATACTTTTCAGTCCAGCCCTTCCAGTAGGCGACCATTTCATCGCTTGAGAGCTTGCGCCCGTCGGATTTCTTGAAGACGTAAGAGCGTCCGTCGTAGAACTCGCTGGCCGCCGGGTCGAGCGCCAGCATGATCTCGCGTCCCGCCGCGTAGCCCGCCTGCCCGATCGCTTCGAGTATGGTCTCAATCGCCTCCTCGTTCGATTTCAAGTTCGGCGCGAAGCCGCCCTCGTCGCCGACGCTCGTCGCGTAGCCCCGTCTTTTCAGCACGGCCTTGAGCGCGTGGAAAATCTCCGCGCCCATCCGAAGCGCCTCACGAAAACTGTCTGCGCCGACGGGAGCGACCATGAACTCCTGAAAGTCTACGTTGTTGTCCGCGTGCGCGCCGCCGTTCAGAATATTCATCAGCGGAAGGGGAAGCGTGCGCGCGTTCGGCCCGCCCAGGTACCTGTAGAGCGGAATCTCAAGATAGGCGGCAGCCGCGCGCGCCGTCGCCAGCGAGACGGCGAGCAAAGCGTTCGCGCCGAGCTTGGATTTCGTCTCAGTCCCATCCAGCTCGACGAGCGCGCGGTCTATCTCCGACTGGTCGAGCGCATCCATGCCCTCTATCTCCTGCGCGATCCGGTCGTTGATGTTCTGCACGGCCTTCAAGACCCCCTTGCCTCCGTAGCGCTTCTTATCGCCATCGCGAAGCTCTATGGCCTCGTGCTCGCCCGTGGACGCGCCCGAAGGAACGGCCGCGCGCCCCGTCTCGCCGCCGATCAAAGTGACCTCCGCCTCGACCGTCGGATTGCCGCGCGAATCCAAGATTTCACGCGCGTTGATATATTCAATCAGGCTCATAATGAGATGCCGGCTCCCCGTCCGCTCAGTAGTCGTTCGCTAAAGCTATTGCGACAACTTTACCATTTGTTACATGAAGAGGCGAAGGGGCCAAGTTTGAAAGCAGGGAAGAGGCGTTAAGAGGAAGAAGTTCAAGCCTCGATGGAGCGTAAGAAATTCATATCCAAGCGTAACACTTGTTCAGCGTCTGGCACGCCTGTTTCCTATGAACTGCATAAAACATCATGAATGCAATCTTTGCTTTTGGAAGATGTTTGACATTACCTTAAGCGCCGGGGTAAGGTGCGTGTGTCCGCATAATATTTACTGACGGCTCCGCAGACCGCCAGCCTAAATAGCGAAATGGCTGCGAGCATAAGATGAATGCTCATCCTGCTTCGCCTCACACAACCGGATAGGAGTACAGAGCCATGTTTAGAAGCCTAACAAACTTCTCACGTCCACTGTTGGTACTCATGCTCACGATTTTGCTGGCCCCGCTCGGCATGTCGCAAAAAATCCATCCAAGAGTTGTGCAGCCCGTGGCGTACACCGATCAACCTGTCGAAATAGTCGCCGTCAAAGTGAAAGGTGTTCCAGTCAAGCCGAAACAAAAGTTTGATGGCGATAAAGACTGGTTGAACGGAATGACGGTCACGCTGAAAAACGTCTCCGATAAACCTGTTGCGTGTGTCAGCGTTTTGGTGACCACTTATTATGCAAGGGATGGCAAGCATATCAAACAAAGAAATGGAATGGACGTACAAGCCGCAATCGAGCTGATTTACGGAATACAACCGACACGTCCGGGCGAGCGTGATGTGTCTAACTACAGTCCCCCGCTGCTGCCAGGTGAAACCGTTGAAGTAGTTCTCTCCGAGAAGTCGCGCGACGAACTCTACTTACTCCTGACACAGGACGACGCTTCGACCGACATAGAGGAACTGACTGTAAGAGTTTATGAGGTATTCTTCGAGGGCGACAGCGAGACGAAGTGGAGAATCTGGCGTATGCTCCGGCGCGACCCGAATGATTCGCGTCAATGGAATCTGGTAAAGCGTGACACTCCCTCAAGCGGACATCGTCGAACATATCATCGATAACCAGCGCAGTGTATCTCTCACACGATTCCCTCTATGCAAGCTGAAAATTGGCGCTTCAAGACTGTAAATAGAAACTGAAAAATCCCCATATCAACTGGCAGCCCTGGCGTCTGTGGCGGGAGTTTCGTCGGGTTTGCCGGGCTCCGTCTCTGTGTGTTCGAGGCGCACGCGCGTGACGCGACGACGCTCGACGCTCTCGACGTGAAACAGAAGGCCGTCGTGTTTGACCACTTCACCGGCTTGCAGGACGTGCCCTGCGGCCGTCATCAGAAACCCGCCGACCGTTGTGTAGGTTTCCGACTCGGGGACTGATAGGTTGAGGCGACGATTGAGGTCGCGCACGGCGAGGCCGCCGTCGAGGACGTATGTGCCGTCGGCCTGTTCGCTGATCTGCTCGTTGACCTCTTCGTCGTGTTCGTCCGAGATGTCGCCGACGATCTCTTCGAGCAGGTCTTCGAGCGTGATGACGCCCTCGACGCCGCCGTGCTCGTCTACAACGAAACCGAAATGGCTTTTGGCCTTCTGCATCTGCCGCAGAACGTCTTCGAGCCGCGCCGTATCGACGACGTAGAGCGGCGCTTGCAGCACGTGTTCGAGCCGAAAGCTTTCGGGGCGCAAAAGATAGGGCATCACGTCCTTGCTGTGAACGAAGCCTATGACATCGTCGAGCGACTCGCGATAGACGGGAAGCCGCGAGTAACCGTGCTGGCTGAAAGCATGGGCGATCTCTTCGAGCGGGCAATCGCTTGAGATGGCCGCCATCGCCGTGCGCGGAACCATAGCCTCGCGCACCAGGGTATCGGAAAACTCGAAGACGCGGTGAATCATGCGCTGCTCTGCCGCGCCCAGGTGGCCGCTCTGCTGCGAGATGTCTACGAGCTGCCGCAACTCTGTCTCGGTATAAACGGCCGTGTGTTCGAGCGAAGACTTGAGCCCGAGCAATCGCCCCAGGAACGTGCCCGTCTTATTGAAGATCCAGATCGGTGCGCGGAAGACTGTGGCGAAAAGCTCAAGCGGGCGCGCGGCCAGAAGCGCCAGCGTTTCGGCCCGTTCGAGCGCCATCATCTTGGGCATCAACTCGCCGAGCACGATATGCAGGAAGGTGATGGCGGAGAAGGCTATGGCGATGGCCGCGCCGTGCGCTATGTAGCCGGCCCAGCCTTGGGTTGCGATGCGCGCGGCCAGCGGCATCAGGAGCGCGGCGACGGTCGGCTCGCCTATCCAGCCCAGCGCCAGCGACGCGAGCGTGATGCCGAGCTGCGTGGCGGAGATGAAAATGGTCGGGGAATCTAAAAGACGCAGCGCAGCCTTTGCGGCACGGCTGCCCGAGGCCGCTCGCGCCTCAAGCTTCGGGCGGCGCACGGAAACGAGCGCGAACTCGCCGCCCACGAAAAAGCCGTTCGCCAGCACCAGCATCAATACGGCAAGCAGTTTGAGAAAAGCCGCCGAAAGCGAAATGGATTCGTGAAGCTCGCCCTCGGCTTGAAAGTAGCTCAGTAGATAACTAGCAGGTTCGCCCATCGTCTGAAAATAAAGAGAGAGGGGGACGGCTCGGAAATTATTCGCCAGAACTCGCGGAAAAGTATAGCACGCGGCACGGCCGGCCGGGCACAGAAAGACGGGCACGCCAGGGGGCGGGGCAACTCACGGTCTCTCGTGCTCGTGCCCCTTCCTGGGTCGTATATCGATCGCTCGCCGAGCCCCTGGGAGCTTGCGCGTTAAATGTTTCGGAAAAACTTATCGGTCAGTGACCGGCTGCCGCGCCTGCGGCGCGCGTGCGCGCGGGGCGGCGATCATGCTTGGCGCAAGAGCGTGCGAGGGCCTGTTCGACGCGCGGCTCGACGTTGCATTCGGGCTGGCGACAAACGGCCGCAAGCTCCGAGATGACGAGGTAGCGGGCGCGCTCAAGCATACGCTGCTCGCGGAAAGAGAGCGGCTTAAGATGGCTCAGGTATGTCAGGTTTTTGAGCACGTCGGCGACCTCGAAAATGTCGCCCGTGCGCATCTTTTCAGTGAAGTCTTTGAATCGGTCTTTCCAATCGTTGGCGGGGGAAGTGAAATCATCCGCGAGGTTCTTGAAGAGCAATTCGCACTCGCCTGAGCTGATCGGGGCGCGAAGGCCAACCTCTCCTGCATTGGCAACCGGAACTAGAACCAGTGAATTAGTAGCAGCAAGACGAAGCGTGTAGAAGGGAAGTGAGGTCTGACCTATCTGCTTCTGCTCTATCTGCTCGATGGTTCCGATCCCGTGATTCGGATACACAACTTTCTGGCCGACTTTAAAGCCCACCATAGCACCTCCATCGAATTACAAAAATCAGACTGCGCCGCACGCGCGGGTCTTTTATGCCCCCGTTGGGTTCGGGCGACGCAGCGTAAGCGTCGGGTATCGCTTAAATCTCGCGAAAGTGTAACAAGCGCCCAGCAAGAGCGTCAAGGAAAAGCCGGAAAAGAGCAGATGCCGGATGCCGGATGTCAGTGAAATGCCTTTACTAACATCTAGCATCCAGCATCCGGCATCTGCTCTTTAGAATCTGAAGATCGTATCGAACTGTAAACGGGTCGTCGCGCCGTTGAGCGATCCGGGCGGGGTTGCGCCGAAGACTCCGAGCAGCCCGTTCGGACGCTGGCCTATGAAGCCGGTCAGCGTCAGTATGACGCGCGGGTCGGCCGTGTAGTTGAAGATGAAGCGGTGCGTGCGCACGTCGGATTGCTGCAACAGGTCTGAGAAGTTAAAGGGCGTCAACACCGCGTCCTTTTCGATGCGTATGAAGGTGTAGCCCAGAAGAATATCTCCGCGCTCCCTGGATCTCCCGGCCTGAACCTCGGCCCAGTAGCCGTTATTCTCTTTATTGTTGAGAAACAGGGTCGAGCCGCCCGGCCCGGCGACCGAGACATCGTGCGCCTGCGTGTTATGGACGAAATTCAAGACGAGCGCGATGGGCCAACGCTTGCTGCGCGTAAGGTCCAGGCGACCGATCAGGTCGATCAGGTTGAAGCCGGAGGCGAGCCGCCCGTCGCGGTTGATGGCATTGTTGGTGGCCGTCGAGACGCCCAGATTGGCGTTGCCCGAAACCAGCAGCTCGCGCGGAATGGAAACTTGCGTAGTGATGTTCTGCGCGGGGCTCGTCGGGGTCGCCGGAATGGTGAAGGTGACGGGCAGTTGCAGCTGGTTGCCGAAGAACTGTAGGGGTGAGATGAACTGCGTGCCGGAATAAAAGAGATCGGCCACGGAGAGCGTCAGCCCGACGGTCGGCGAGGGCTCAAGGCGGGCGCGAAGCTGCGCTCCGTAGAGCGCCAGGTCACGGCCCGCGCGCCCCGTTTCGACCGTATTGACCGTGCCGTTCGCGTTGCGCACAAAGGCGGAGTTGCGTTCAAGGAAGGGCAGCTGCCAGGCTGCGAAGGTAATGTTCTTGAGCCTTGAATGCTCGAAGCCGCGCGAGTAGGTCTCGGCCACTCCCTCCGGGTCCAGGTCGTTATCAATCGTCAGCTCGGTTCGCAGCCAGGGCACGTCGAACTTGCCCGCCTGTATGCGCAGGCCCGGCACGCGCTGCGGCGTCCAGGCGATGAATGCGTTATCGAGCCCGAAAGGCTTGCGATTGTAGAAATCCGTCAGGGTTTGATTCGAGGAGATGCTATCGGCGAAGCTGCTCGTGCCGAAGCGCAGGCCCCACTCGAACTCTTTGCCGATCTGGCCGCGAACGGTGAGGCGGGCGCGAATGCGAAAACGCTGGCGCGTAGAGAGCGGGTTTCCGACGATGGCCGGATTATCACCGTTCGCGAGCGCGTTCAATTGTCCATAAAAGGATTCGTAGCGAAAACGCAGGTCGCCGCTAAAACTGATCGAGCCGAGCTGACGAGCCAGGGTTTCGCTCGTCTTCTTCAACTGTTCCTCGACGCGGCCCAGGCGGGCGTCGGCCCTCTCGCCGCCCTGCGCCTGGCCCGCAGGATTTTGTGAGCCGTTGTTTGCGTCCGCACGCGCGGCGGTCGAATCGCTCAAGGCTATGTCGCCCGTTTTGACGACGCCCGGCGCGGCGGCGGCAACGGCAGCAGCGTGCTGCTCCGTCTGCTCGACTCGATGGCGCAGGCCGTCGATCAAGCTCGCCTGCTCGTCAATGATGGCGCGCATGCGCTCAAGCTCCGCCTGCTGCTGGCGCAACTGGCGGCGCACCTCGTCCATCTCCGAAGGGGCGGCTGCGGCGGCGGTCGTCTTCTCCGCCGCCTCGCCGTCCGCCGCCACGTAAGAAGAATTGACGGAGGAAGAATCGCTCGCCGCCGCAGCGACCGCCGCCGTTTGGGGCGCGGGCGTCTGGGCAGGGGCGTTGAAGGCCGGAACGGCGCAAAAAGCGCACAGCAGCAGCAGCGCGCGTGATGTTATCGTGTGACGCATAAGTCGGAAAACCCCTTCCGCCGTAAGAATTTTTCTGAGTGACTGTTGAAGAAACGGCGCACGCCTGGATCACCCCGTACCCTGCCACGAGAGCGCCCGCCCGCGTCCCGGAACGCTGACTGAAGATGATATGAAGCGGACGTTACGCCAGGGTTAACGAAAACCACTTTTTTAGACCGACGCGCGACCGAATTCGCTCGATCGGGACGGCCCTCATTTGAGATTAAGAGTCTCAAATTTTAGATTAGCGCGCTCGTCCTTGCGTCTCGCCGCCTTCCCCATTGCTCCTGGGCGGCCCTGATCCGCCCGGCGGTTGTCAGCTTTCGCCCACTGCTGCTAGGATCAAGGAGCGTTTCCTAGTAGAATCGTCTCGGTCTTTCTCCGGCGCGATCGTCAGTTTCCATTTCGGGGCGCTATCCGAAGCGCTCTCTTGCTTTCCGAAAATCGTCATGGCTTTCCTTAGAATTACCGATGCGAGCGGTCGTGAGTGGCAATACACTTTGTCGGCGCAAGCCCCCTGTACTATCGGTCGCGCGCCGGATAACTGCGTCGTCCTGGACGACCCTCGCGCCTCGCGCCATCACGCGCACGTCAAAGCCGAAGACGGCACGTTCACCATCGTGGACGGCGTCTACGAGGGCGGGCAGCTGCGCCGCAGCGCCAATAAAGTCTTCGTCAACGGCGAGCAGCGCTACGAACACGCGCTGCTGAACGGCGACCGCGTCACCATCGGCGCGAGCACCCTTCGCTTCGAGCAGAAGGTTGAAGAGCGGACGACCGACATGCGCTACGACGACAAGCCGCTTGGCCATACGCAGCTATTGATCTCGGCCAACGACGTTATGTCAACGGTCCTGCGCGCCAAATCCACTGCCCCGTCGCGCGATAAGGAGATCGAAGCGCTCAGGCGCAAAGCGGACATCCTCGCGGAGATGTACGAGATGAGCAAAACGCTCGGCTCCGTCTTCGACCTCAACGCCATCTTCACCAAGGCCACCGATATTATCTTTCGCTCGACGCCGGCGGATCGCGTCGTCGCGCTGCTGGCCGAGGGCACGAGCGCTAACAACGGCGAGGATGAGGTCAATCTAGTCCCCATTGCGACCCGTGCGCGCGACGAAAAACTGGAAGCGCACGCCAAAAAGCTGACCATCGGACGAACCATCACGCGCAAGGTGATGAAAGACCGCGTCGCGCTGCTTTCGCAGGACGCCGCCGCCGAGGAACAGTTCGCGGGCGTCGAGTCTATCGTCTCGCAGGGCGTGCGCTCGACCATCTGCGCCCCTCTCGTCGCGGAATCCGGCGTCCACGGCGCGCTTTACGCAGACCGCCTGGACCCGTTCGCGGCCTTCAAGCCGGACGACCTGGAATTGATTACGGCTGTCGCAGCGCAAACGGCCGTCGCGGTCGAGAATGCGCGCGCGCACGAACGCCTCGCGCGCGAGGAGGTTGCCCGCGCCAATTATAGCCGCTTCCTGCCCGAGTACGTCGTCAAGCAGATGCTCGAAAACCCGGAGTCGTTCAAGCTCGGCGGCGCGAACCAGACCATCACGGTGCTCTTCGCAGACATACGCGGCTTCACGCGTCTCTCGGAACATGCCAACCCGGAAAAGGTCGTCCAGCTGCTGAATAAATATTTTTCGGCGATGACCGACATCATCTTCGCGCACGGCGGGACGCTAGACAAATACCTGGGCGATGGATTGATGGCGCTCTTCGGCGCGCCGACCGCCACACCCGAAGATGCGAAGAACGCCCTGAACGCGGCCGTCGCCATGCAGCGTCGCATCATAGGCATCAACGAAGAGCTGCGCGCCGAAGGGTTTCAGGAGATAGGCGTCGGCATCGGCCTGCATACGGGCGAGGCGACCGTGGGCTACATCGGCTCGGAGCGGCGCTCGGAGTACACGGCCATCGTCGACTCGGTCAACACGGCCTCGCGGCTCGAATCGAACTCCAAGGGGGGCCAGATTCTTTTGAGCGACGCGACGGCGCGGGCTGCCAC
>DASQYE010000406.1:0-3239 GCA_035639355.1 Pyrinomonadaceae bacterium | reverse complement strand
TCACGCCGCTGCAAGGCGGTGTGCCGATAGAATTTGAAGGGCAGATCATCGGCGGCGTCGGGGTTTCAGGCGCAATGAGCGCGCAGCAGGATGAGGAGTTGGCTATTGCCGGTGCCAGCGTCTTCACGTCTACAAACGCCAGCGGCAATACTGCTCCCGCCGTTCTCTATTTCGACAGCCGTGATGTGACCGCTGCTTTCAGTAAAGGCTCGGTGTTGATTGACGGCACAGGCGACAGAAACTACATGGTTCACGCGAGTCGCCGCGAGAAGCCGGGCATGGTCGAAGTGCATACGTGGGATACGGATGTGATTTACGTGCTCGACGGAACCGCAACCTTCGTCACAGGCGGCACGATGGCGGGAGGCCGTGAGATCGCGCCCGGAGAGATTCGCGGGACTGACATTCAGGGCGGCGAGACGCGCCAACTCAAGAAGGGTGATGTAATCACGGTCACCAATGGCACGCCACACTGGTTCAAAGAAGTTCAGGGCACATTTCTTTACTACGTGGTGAAGGTACGTTAAAGCAGGCGCTCTTGAAAGTTGACGGGTTCAATACCTGTAAGGAGATGAACTATGAACGCGCACATCTTGACGAGAATATCAGCCGGTTTAATTGCTCTGCTCTTCGCACTCTCAGGGGGCGCGGCGGCGGGAACAAACGGGGACGCGCCTTCGGGTAAGCCCGAAGCGACTATTGACCTGGCGACTTCAGAAGGCGTGAAATCAGTCAAGGGCCAGTGGCGGTACAGCGATACTAAGATCGTCGAAGTTGATTTCCGAGCGCCTGGGCCGGACGGCCAGCCGACGGGCGCGCCCGTCAAGACCTACGATTACACGCCGCACGGCGGAGGCGTTGACTTCGACGATACTGATTGGAAAGTGATTGATCCGACATCTCTCAAAGAGCGCCGCGCAATGGGCAAGCTCTGTTTCAACTGGTATCGCATCAAAATCACAATCCCGGAGCTGGCCGGTGATTTCGACCCGACGGGCTCAAGCGTTGTGTTCGAGACCGCGCTGGATGATTACGCAGAAGTCTGGGTGGATGGCGAGCTGACGCGCAGACTCGGCCAGATGGGCGGCAGCGTGGTCAGCGGTTGGAACGCTCCTAATCGCCTTATCATAGGTCGTGACGTTAAGCCCGGCCAGCAGATTCAAATCGCGGTCTTCGGCATCAACGGCCCGCTCTCAAACCCGCCGACCAATTTTATCTGGGTGCGCGAGGCCAAACTTGAGTTCTATCGCGGCACAATCGGCCCAATCGCCATCACTCCGAGCGAAGTGAACGTGGAAGTTATCAGAAATGACCCGGCGATGGATTCAATCACGGGGCCGAACCCGAAGGTTTATAAGCTCGCCGAAGGATTCAAGTTCACGGAAGGGCCGGTTTGGATACGCGAAGGCGGCTATCTGCTCTTCAGCGACCCGAACAGCAATCGTATCTACAAGTACAGGCCGAACGGGAATGAGAACGGAGAGCTTTCAATCTTTCGCAGCCAGAGCGGCTACTCCGGCGCTGACATTGCCGAGTACGGACAGCCCGGCTCGAATGGCCTGACGCTCGACCCGCAGGGCCGTCTCACCATCAACCAGCACGGGCTGCGCCGCGTCATACGTCTTGAGAAAGATGGCAGCGAAAGCGTGCTCGCCGATCGGTACGAAGGCAAACGTCTTAACAGCCCGAACGACCTGGTCTACGCCTCATCCGGCACGCTCTATTTCACAGACCCGCCGTTCGGCCTGCCAAAGGCCTTCAACGATTCGCGTAAGGAGTTGCCCTTCAGCGGAGTCTACTCAGTCTATAAAGGCAAGCTACAGTTAATCAGCAAAGATTTCACAGGGCCGAATGGCATCGCGCTCTCGCCGGAAGAGAAATATCTTTACGTCGGCAACTGGGATGAGAAACGGGTCGTCGTCATGCGCTACGAGGCTCGGGCGGACGGGACTCTATCGAACGGCCAACTCTTCTTCGACATGACAGGGGCGTTGGACAAAGAGAAGAACGCGATTGATGGGATTAAAGTTGACAGGGCGGGCAATCTTTACGTCTCAGGCCCGGGCGGTCTCTGGGTCATCTCGCCCGCTGGCCTTCATCTGGGGACGATCATCACGCCGAAGCATGTTCACAATATGGCATGGGGCGACGAGGACGGCAGGACGCTATATCTGTGCGCGCGCAACGGGTTGTACAAAATGCGGCTGAACATCCCCGGCATTCGCCCTTAACATGTAATCAACGAAATGGAGGAAGCAAAATGGTTGCGGACACAATGAAAGTTGGGATGAGAGAGACGCTTGGGAGGTAATACTGTTCAACTAGCGGGAGAGTTTCTGCTCCGCTATGGGCTAGTGCTGGTGCTCGCCTGGATCGGGGCGATGAAGTTTACTGCATACGAAGCGAAGGGCATTGAAGGACTGGTCGCCACAAGTCCGCTGATGAGTTGGATGTATGGAGTCTTGAGTCTACAGGGTGTATCGAACCTCCTCGGCGTGGTGGAAATTTCGACCGCGCTTTTAATCGCGCTCCGGCCTCTTTCGACTCGTCTCGCAATCGCCGGAAGCTGTCTGGCGATCCTGACCTTTCTCACGACGCTGACCTTCCTGTTTTCGCTGCCCGGTTGGGAACGTAGCCTTGGAGGGTTTCCAGCGCTTTCGGGTTCGGGCGGGTTTCTCTTGAAAGACGCTGTTCTACTTGGCGCGTCCGTCTGGTCACTGGGTGAGGCTCTGGCCGCAGGCCGTGGCAGTTCAAAAAAATGATTTTAAGTGGCCGTGCGGTGTAAGGATTTATCGAGTAGCCCGACTATTAACTTGAACGAAGCAGTCGTTGTTAATTGAACCGAGCCGAATAACGAACTTGCGGAGGTTGACAACCGACGTTTATTAGGGATAGCGCCGAAGAGCAGCGCTAGAGAAACCTAAAGCCCACCTCGCTATAAGAAAACGCGGCACAGAGTGATTCACGGACGATGAAGAGCGCGTCTGCTCTTACAGGTCACCAGTGTGCCCGATAAGCGAAGGTACTGTGTGTCCGGCAGCACTGAAAACTTAACCGCTGACAGCGGTCAACAACATCACTTGAAGGAGATACATTCATGTCGAAACGTAAGCTTGTCATCTGCATAGCCGCCCTGTTAGTCGCGTTGGGTGGCTGGTACGCCTTCCGCCCCGAGCGGCTGTTCATCAACCAGAAGGTCAGCGAGCAGTTTCCGACCGCGTCGGCTGCTTCAGCGCAGC